>JAQUHM010000048.1 GCA_028683595.1 Geobacteraceae bacterium
CAGGCTGCTCTGAGGTTGTTCCTGGACTCCCATCATGGCGACTCTCCAAATAGCTAATGATGGCCGGATTATAGCATGTTCAGCTAGTTAGAGCCAGGCTGATGTCTTTTGGGCAACAGGCCGTTGACAGGGCAAACATCGCAACATACTCGTCGAACGACCTTCCCCACGGAACAACATTTTTCAGAGTAAAACCCATATTCGTCAACTTCCGGGTTGCAGCAAGCGCTCCATGACGTTGTTGCAATCATCCTGCTCATTGAGCCGGCACGTCCTGCCACTTGCCAACCGAGGCTCTCACCTTCACCGGTGCGGCAACACAGCAGGAAGATTCACCGGGTCATGCTTGATATTTTGAATTCGGCATAATTAACTAGGTAGTTTCCATCAGGAAACTCCGGATGTGAAACAAGCGATTTCCAATTCGGAAACGAGGATTTTTTTGTTCTGACAAGAAACTTTTGCCTGCAAAAGTTGACAGCGAAGGCTGCCCGTAGGGCGAGTCAAAACCAAGGGATTGTGCGAAGATGTACTACTGTACACCTTCGCACAAACTAGACCGCTGATTAATGCTGTCAGGGTGAAAAAAGACCGCTTCCGGATGGAAGCTGATTATAGCCAGCTTGAAGTCGTTTGGGCAACAGTCC
The DNA here is from genome assembly GCA_028683595.1 of Geobacteraceae bacterium. Taxonomy (GTDB): domain Bacteria; phylum Desulfobacterota; class Desulfuromonadia; order Geobacterales; family Geobacteraceae; genus RPRC01. Next base: position 648 of record JAQUHM010000048.1, read on the forward strand.
ATTGTGACTCCTTTGTGCTTTCTTTTGAATTGATATTTTTTAAAGGGAATTTATAATGTATGCAAACATAAAATCCCTCGAAGGCAGGAAAGATATCCCATTAAACTTGTAGCGCGGAGGATTCAATACGTCTAATTAGCAATGCAATCAAGTGCAGTATTTCTCGGAGGACGTTTCTCAAAGGTGCAGGATCTCTGGCTGCAGCGCCCTTCCTGACAAGCCTTGGAGGAGCTTTGCTAACGGGATGCTCATCAGATGCGGATGCCGACCCAACCGATAATTTCAACACCAAGCTCGTGATCCTGGGGTCCTCTGGAGGCGTGGGGTACTGGCCAGGGTCGGATCGAGCGAGTTCCTCGTCCGCCCTGGTCGTGAACGGCACCATATATCTTGTCGACCTTGGACAGGGTTCCACCTACAGGCTGAATCAAGCTTTCAACTCGGCAAGCCTCGTGGACCAGAACGGCAATTATATTTCCCCCGCGTCCTCCTCATTTCTCGGCAAAATCAAGGCGCTCTTTTTTACCCATCTCCACCAAGACCATATAGCCGATTATGCAAACCTGCTGCTGATCGGCGCAGGCAGCAACCTTGGCGCTCCTACGACCGACAACAACTTGTGGGCAACAAAACCGCTCCAGGTGATTGGGCCTTGCAACCGTGGACAGCAGGACATCTGCAACAACCCCTATTACACGGATGATTGGGTCATCAACGCCTATGACGGCACCCCCAAGAGCACCCCTACGCCCGGCACGACAGACATGACCGACCTTATCTTTCAGGCATTCGCCCAAGCCGAAAACGACATAATGCGTGATGACGGATACCCCAACTACAAGAGCCTGGTCACTGTCAGGGAGATAGGCACGCAACTCGGCTCGCTTTATGACAACACCTGCCCAACGACGCCCAAGTTCCAGATATACCCCGAAGCCGGAGGAAAGGACGAAAACGGCGTAAGCGTTTACGCTACGCTGGTCGATCATCGCCAGGTGTATCCGGCCTTCGCGTATCGGTTCGACACACCCGACGGGTCGGTGGTCTTCTCCGGCGACACAGGCCCCAACACCACCGAAGACCGAGACCTTCAGGTAGGCGACCCGAAACTCGCTAAAGGCAACCTCCAGGAGCTTGCCAACGGCGCGGACATACTCGTGCACGAGGTCATAGACTCGGCGTGGATTGACACCAAATTCCCAACAACAAACGCACTGAAGACCCACATGCAGAATGCTCACACGCAGATCGAGCGTGTCGGACAGGTCGCTGCGTGGTGCAACGTCAAGACACTGGTCCTAAATCACATCGTGCCCGGCATGGCCCCGATCTCGAACCTGCAGCAGGCACAGCAGAACTTCCCCGGAAACCTGATAATAAGCGAGGACTTGATGCAGATAGGCATAGGCGCTTTTGGCGGAGTGGTGCTGAAGAAACGTTAACCGGTAAGTTGAAACATGATAAAAAGCACCGATCCCCCCCACCATCATTCAAGCAGCACCAAGCCGTAGCGCTCTTGGAGCAGCGCCCGCACCCGGCCTTCTAAAAATCCAAGGCAGATTCTAGTTGGGGTACCCCAACATTTGTGCACCCAAATATCAAATTATGTAACTAGCTGAACTACTATATGTATCCTCTGGTTCAACCTCCCAGCTCCCGGTTTGTTCCGCTCTCCTTTATTTTCCGTTTTCTGAGAAGACCCCCAATCCCACAGAAAGCAGAAGATTGCAAGGACCATATTAACTTTATCACATCTTACCTAACGATTTGTCACGCTCGTCTTTGTACATGGATAGACTCCTCGTGGAACAGGAAAAGGTATGCTCTTTCACCTTACTTAGAATCGATTCCGGTCAAGTATGTCCCTCACCGATTTGAGCAGTTCGAATGACTTGACCGGCTTGGTGATATAGTTAAACCCATCCTCCAGGATACCTCTCGCCACAATGATGTCCTTGGTATATCCGCTCATGAAAAGGACCTTCATGTTGGGAAGAATCTTCCTGATTTCCTCGTGCAGGCTTTTGCCGTCTATCTTCGGCATGATAACATCGGTGACAACAATATCCACTTCCGCCATGTACTCCATGAACTTGTCGATGGCATCCTGGCCGTCAACCGCTTCGACAACACTGTATCCCGCCTCTTTAAGTATCATCTTGTGCAGTTCCCGGACCGTCAGATCATCCTCGGCAAGGAGTATCGTTTCCGTCCCTCCGGGGGGGAATTCTTCCCCCCTAGTCATGTACGCTTCCTTGATATCTTCGGAAATGATTGGCAGATATATCCTGAATGTCGTTCCCTTGCCCATTTCCGAATCGACCGTGATGTAGCCGTTGTGCTGCTGGATGATCCCGTATACTATGGCCATCCCGAGACCCGTTCCCTTGCCGACATCTTTCGTGGTGAAGAACGGCTCAAAGATCCTCTTCCTGGTTTCCTCATCCATCCCGTATCCTGTGTCCGTAACGGATACACAGGCGTAATTTCCGGGCGCCCCGAAGCCGTGCGCATGGGCAAATCTCTCGTCCATGACGGCGGGGGAAACCTCTACCGTAAGGGTACCCCCCCTTGGCATTGCGTCCTTGGCGTTCGTCACGAGGTTCATGAGCACCTGCTCGATCTGCCCCTTGTCTGCCATGACGATCAGATTCCCCTCGGCAACCGTTGTCCTGAAGTCAATGTCTTCGGGGAGAAGCCTTCCCAGCATTTTTCTAAAATCCCGCACGACTCCCCACAGGTCTATCGGCTTTGTATGCAGGACCTGTTTCCTGCTGAAGGCAAGAAGACTATTCGTAAGTTCAGCGGCTCGATCGGCCGAAGCCAGGACCTGCTCGACAAAATGCCGTAGAGGGCTTTCCTTCCCCATGCGCAGGTTAATGATTTCGGCGTAGCCGATAATTGCCGTAAGTATGTTGTTGAAATCGTGGGCTATTCCACCGGCGAGCTGCCCGATCGCCTCCATCTTCTGTGCCTGGTGAAGTTGAGCCTCGAGAAGTTCCCGCTCCTCCTCGGCCTTCTTGCGTTCGGTGATGTCGCGTGCAACGTGTGCACTCCCGATCAGCTGTCCTGCCGAATCGAAGATAGGCGAGGTGCTCACGATAAAATCGCCGCCAAGACCCTCTTCGTTCACTTCCGCCGTGTGCTCTCGCCAATCTCTCAACGTTAGCGTGTAGGGGCAGAAAGAGGGAGGAGCATCTGTCTTATGTATGGCCTCGTAACAGACTTGTCCGGCGAACTCTGCTGGCGTAGCCCCTAATCGGTCTGCCATGGCTTTATTGACCTGCACAATTCTGAAATCAGTATCAATGATCGCGATCAGGTCCGGTACGGCATCAAATGTCCGCTCCCACCTCTCGGTTATCTGAAAGAGCTTTTCCTCCGATCTCTTACGCGCCGTAACATCAATAATCGTCCCTAGAACGGCCGGACGCCCGCAGTGCAGGGCACGGGAGCCGAATGCCTCGACAACGCGGATTGAGCCGTCTTTACGCATTATTTGGAACTCATGGTGAGAAAACTCGATCTCACCGGCCGTTCTGCGTCGAATGCTATCCAATACGCGGTCTCTGTCTTCAGGCGTCAGCAAATCAACGGGTCCCAGCCTATCAATGATTTCTTCGGGCACATAACCGAACATTTCTGCTAGAGCCGGGTTTACGTAGCAGAAGAGGTCGTCCTGAATGATATACACACCCACAAGCGACTTTTCGGTGAGGGTCCGGAAGCATTCTTCCGATTCGCGCAGGACCTGCTCCACCCGCTTGCGTTCGGTGATGTCATGCACCAGCGCCAGATTATAGCCTTTTCCGTCATACTCGAAATAGTTGGCGCTAATTTCGACGGGGAAGATGCTGCCACCCTTTGTCCTGTGGCAGCCTTCAAAGGTCGGTGAACCACGTTTGAGTTCTTCCCAATGGCCAAGCCAGCGCCCCATGGAAAAATCAGGGTCGATATCGGCCACGCCAAGGTGGAGCAGCTCGTCGCGGGTATAGCCCAGTACCCGGCATGATTCTTCGTTCACGTAGCGAAAGCGTCCCGATTCGTCTATAAGAAAAGCGGCTTCGTGTACGTTGTCCAGGGCGAAGCTCAGAAGCGCGATGTTCCGTTCGGCCTCCTTCTGCGCGTTGTGGGCACGCAGGACCGTGATGCCGAATGCAAGATCTCCTGCCAGTTCCTCCAGAAGGCGCACTTCGTCTATCGTGGCAAAGGTACCTGGTTCCGTGGAATAGATATTCAGGGCACCAAAGGTGTTCCCACTTTCATCCTTGAGAGGAAGGGCGATACTGGACCGATAGCCGCGCTGCAAGCCGCCGTCCCGCCAAGGCGCAGCTTTGGGGTCGGTATCGAAATCCTTGATGCAGACAATCTCTCCGCTCCGGATGGCCGTTCCGGTGGGACCTCGGCCCTGTTCCGTGTCGGCCCACGTAATGTCCGCGGTTGAGAGGTATCCGTCTTCTACCCCGGCCCAGACGACGGGCCGCACGCTCTTGGCGTCGTCATTCTCGGCATATCCTACCCAGGCCATTCGATAGCCGGTTGCATCACAGATTATGCGGCAGATGTCGTTAAGCAGCGCCTGCTCGTCTACCGCCCGCATCAGGACCTGATTGCAGTTGCTGATGGCCAGCAATTTGCGATTCAGACGGCGAAGCGTTTCCTCGGTTCGCTTTCGCTCGGCGGTTTCCCACGCAAAGTCGGCCAAAAATGAAATTGTTTCAACATCCTTTTCAACATAATTCGATTTCTTGTTACCTACTCCGAGAATTGCCCTTATTTCGTCGCCACGTATCACTGGCACAACAAGTTCGCGGATTACCGAGGCATGGCCTTCGGGCATACCTTTTCGATGGGGAAGTGAAGCATAATCGTTATGAACGACCGGTTTGCGCTGGTACACGCAGTCAACCCATACCCCGGCTTCAGCTATGGCGTAGTGCATGCCCTTTCCTTCAGCGTTGCAGAATTCCGCTTTTGTCCTTGTCGACCAATTCTGGAGGGTGAGTGATTTTGAGTCGTCGTCAATAAAGTGATAGAAACCGATGACGCTACCGGTAAGTTTCTCTGCCTCATTCAGCGTTTCTTCAAGCAGTTCATCCAACGAATGTGTCACCGTGAATTGCATCAAATGTAAACATGATGCACTGATGACGTCATTACGTTCAGATTCGGTTCCCCTATCCATTTTCACTCCTATCAGGGCTAAACCCAACACTTAGTGCTACCAGGGTTCAGATTTGTTCACGGCTTCGATGAGCAATACTCATGACCGTGTTTTTGCTAAGCTTCAATTCCCTGGCAATAAATCGGTATGAGCCAGAGCCAGAACCTTCTTCCGCTCCGGTCTTTGGTCCTTACTTCCGGATGCCGTTTCCTTCATACTCCCACCATCTCAAACTCTGACTAGCGGGCATATTCGAGCACCTCCCACTCCTCGCGGGAGCATGACTGACCAGAAGTAGAGACTCGGCACTATAGTGCAGCTTTCTGTCCCAAGTGAACCTCCTTGATTTATGCGGTTGCAAACGCAGTATTGATGGGAGCGTCAAGATGTATCATTTATAGTATACTCAATTTGGGACAGGATTAAATAGTGAGACTTAACTTAACCAACCAGGAACAACACTATGAAACGATGAATGGTTTTTTTAACGGGAGGGTACGTGAGGAAAGCGTTACTGGCTTTCTTTAGTCAGCCTGCGTTGCGACATGGACGAAAACGGGCTTAAGTACCCGCTCGGCATCTTTGGGGGAAACACCAACGAGAAAGCCGCGCTTGCCACCGTTGATGTAGATTTGGGGAAAGTCGAGGATTGTTTCCTCCATGTAGACCGGCAAGACACGCTTGGTGCCAAAGGGCGAGGTTCCTCCCACAAGGTAACCGGTAAGGCGCGATGCCTTATCTGCGGAACAAGGCTGGACGCTCTTCACAGCGAGAAAGCGGGCCAGTTCTCGGGTTGAAACCTGCTGGTCACCATGCATGAGGATAATAAGAGGGGTTCCCTGGTCGTCTTCCATAACCAGGGTCTTGATGATGGCGTGTTCCGGAAACCCGAGTTCCCTCGCGCAGACGGCAGTGCCGCCCTTGTCTTCGTAGGCATAGAGATGGGGCGTGAATTCAACTTTTTCTGCGCGCAAAACGCGCACTGCTGGTGTTACGGGAATCTTCTCCTTGGCCATTTCAGATCCTCATCATGAAGCAGTAAAACACAAAAAAGCCCCGTAAATTCAGGGGCTTTTTTACGACCAGTAAAGAACTGTCAACATTTTTCCACATTTGCCGCCTGGGGACCCTTGGCGCCCTTGACAACATCGAAGGACACCGCCTGTCCTTCTGCAAGACTCTTGAAGCCATCTCCCAGAATGGAAGAGTAGTGAACAAAGACGTCTTCGCCGTTTTCCTGCTCGATAAAACCAAAACCTTTACTGTCATTAAACCACTTGACCACACCCTTGACCATACCCGCGCCTCCTGTTAGTTGCTTAGTCTAGGTTCTCATCCGGAGTTTCCGGATGGAAACTAGACTATTACAGTAGCGGCTCTTACCGGCAAGCCGCTTCCTATCATGAAGCCCTAAAAGTAACACCTGTCAACAGGGTGCAGTAACAATCCGGTACAAGGGCCTGTGTAGCATTCTTTGATTACAATCAAGCGGTACGATCTGTCTGATCCGTTCCCTGCTCCTCCTGAAGAGCAGCGTGGGCCGCAGCAAGACGAGCTATGGGCACCCTGAATGGAGAGCAGGAAACATAATCAAGTCCAACCTTGTGGCAGAAGATAACCGACGCAGGGTCTCCACCGTGCTCGCCGCAGATACCTATTTTCAGATCCTTGCGCGTTGAGCGACCCTTTTCGCAGCCGATCTTCACCAATTGGCCGACACCGTTCTGGTCGATGGAAACAAACGGGTCTTCTTTGAGAATTCCCTTTTCCACATAAAAAGGAAGGAATTTTCCTGCGTCATCTCGGGAAAGGCCGAAGGTTGTCTGAGTGAGGTCATTGGTCCCGAATGAAAAGAACTCCGCATCGCGTGCAATTTCATCGGCAACAAGCGCCGCGCGCGGCAACTCGATCATGGTCCCAATAAGGTATTTCACCTTCACTCCATACTGCTCCATGACCTCGTCGCAAATCCTTACGGCATTGGCCCTGAGGCTGGCCAACTCTTCCAGAACAGCTACAAGCGGAATCATGATTTCCGGGACAATGGTAAAGCCTTCATTCTTATTCAGTTCACAGGCAGCTTCCATAATTGCCTGGACCTGCATGTCATAGATTTCCGGAAAAGTAACTCCCAGGCGGCAGCCCCTGTGTCCCAGCATCGGGTTGAATTCATGGAGGTATTCAACCTTGTGCTTCAGCTTTTCAACACTTACCCCCATAGTCTGGGAAAGGGCTTCGATATCTTTTTCCTCTTGGGGAAGGAATTCATGGAGAGGCGGGTCAAGAAGCCGGATGGTAACCGGAAGACCCTTCATTTCACGGAAAATTCCGATGAAATCACCCTTCTGCATGGGAAGAATTTTTGCCAGGGCCTTCTTCCGTCCTTCAACGTCGTCGGCAAGGATCATTTCACGAACGGCTGCGATACGATCCGCCTCAAAAAACATATGCTCGGTACGGGTGAGTCCGATACCTTCAGCACCGAATTCGCGCGCCGTGCGGGCATCCTTCGGAGTGTCGGCGTTGGCGCGTACCCCAAGCTTACGATAGGTATCCACCCATTCCATAATGGTTTTGAAGTCACCGGTAAGCTGCGGCGGGACGGTAGACACCTGGCCAAGCATGACTTCGCCGGTGCTGCCGTCAAGGGTAATGATATCACCCTTGCTCACCGTCGTGTCATCAACTGAAAACTCATTTGCGGCATAGTCGACAGAGATTTCGCCACACCCCGCAACGCAGCACTTGCCCATGCCGCGGGCAACGACCGCCGCATGTGAGGTCATTCCGCCGCGGGCGGTAAGAATTCCCTGGGCGGCGTTCATGCCATGAATATCTTCCGGGCTGGTTTCCACCCTGACAAGGATCACCTTGAGCCCGAGCTTTGCAGCCGCTTCAGCCTCGTCTGCCGTGAACACGACACTGCCGCTGGCAGCCCCCGGTGACGCGGGAAGCCCCTTTGCTATAACCTTACGGGGAGCCTTCGGGTCGAGAGAGGGGTGAAGGAGCTTATCAAGCTGATCCGGGGAGACACGCAATACCGCAGTTTTTTCGTCAATCAGCCCTTCCTTCACCATGTCAACGGCAATCTTGATGGATGCCAGAGACGTTCGCTTGCCATTACGGGTCTGTAGCATGAAGAGCTTGCCCTTTTCAATGGTGAACTCGATATCCTGCATGTCCTTGTAATGCTTCTCCAGAATGTCCCGGATCTTCACCAGCTGCTGGTAGCACTCGGGAAGCACCTCCTCCATTGAGGGAAGATCGCCGGGCTTATGCTTGGTGCGGTTTATGGGTTGCGGGGTACGAATACCGGCAACAACATCCTCTCCCTGAGCATTTTCCAGATACTCGCCATAGAAGTAATTCTCACCGGTTGAAGGGTCACGGGTGAAGGCAACACCGGTTGCACAATCATTTCCCATATTGCCGAAGACCATTGCCTGGATATTCACAGCGGTTCCCCATTCAGCAGGAATGTTGTGCAATTTACGGTAAGTGATAGCCCTCTGGTTCATCCAGGATCCGAATACCGCGGTAACAGCTCCCCAAATCTGCTCCTGGGGGTCGTCGGGGAATTCGCATCCGAGAACCTCCTTGATTTTTGCCTTGTATTTTCCGACAAGGTCTTTCCAGTCTTCTGCAGTAAGCTCCGTATCCAGATGGGCACTCTTCTCTTCCTTTTTCTGCTCCAGGAGCTCCTCGAGAACAAAACCTTTCATTCCCATAACAACATTGGAATACATCTGGACGAAGCGACGATACGCGTCATAAGCAAAACGCTCATCACCGCTCTGCTTGATAATACCTTGAACGGTAACGTCGTTCAGGCCCAAGTTCAGAACAGTATCCATCATGCCGGGCATGGAGGCGCGGGCACCGGAACGAACCGAAAGAAGGAGAGGGTTGTCAGGACTGCCGAATTGCTTGCCGAGGAGTTCCTCTACCTTGCGGATGTTGGTATTGACTTCATCCTTCAGGCTGGGAGGATAGGTGTTGTTATTCTTGTAGAACTCTGTGCAGACCTCGGTTGTTATGGTAAAACCCGGCGGAACGGGAAGCCCGATGCTCGTCATCTCGGCCAGGTTGGCCCCCTTGCCGCCAAGCAGGGCTTTCATCTCAGTTGCACCGTCTGCCGAGCCATTCCCGAAGAAGTAGACATATTTCGCCGCCATAACAATCCTCCTCTATACATTTCCAATAAGTTAATTTGTTAGTATCCTGCTTATTGCTATGAACTAATAAAAGATCCGCCTCAAGCAGATATTCGTGCAAAGTCGGCTATGGCCCCGAAAAGACGGGCTATCCCGGTCAGCAGGGCAAGCCTGTTGTTTTTAACCTTTTCATCTTCCGCCATTACCATGACCTGCTCAAAGAACGTATCCACCGCGCCGCGCAGCCCCGCAATTTCCGTAAGTGCTGCCAGGTAATTCTTAGACGTGATCATCGTACCGGCACTGGTTGCAACCACTTCAAATGCATTAAAAAGCGCCTGCTCCGCATCAACCTGAAAGAGAGCAGCATCCACGGGGATGTCGATTCCCTGTTTGACTATATTACATACCCGCTTAAAAGCAACGGCTAACGGCTCGAAATCGGGTCTTTCCTTGAATTCCGCAAGCGCCACTATCCGTGCTGTGGTGTCGTTCAGGTTATCAAAGGATACCGCAACAACCGCATCAACGACATCAGAGGGATAACGGCCCGCCATCATGTTTACGTAGCGGCCCCGGAAAAATTCCAGTACGTCGGCACGGACTGCGGAAAATTCGCGGTTCAGCTTCTTCTGCAGCAGCTCCAGCGAATCATGAATCAGCTCGGTAAGAAGCAGCTCATAGCCACGATCCAGGATGATAGCGATAATGCCGATGGCAGACCGTCGCAAGGCATAGGGATCGGCGGTTCCCGTGGGAATAAGCCCCACACCGAAACATCCGCAGATCGTGTCGATCTTGTCAGCTATGGAAACGATCGCCCCGATATCGGTTGCAGGGAGTGTGCCCCCTGCCTGAGTAGGAAGATAGTGTTCGTGAATTGCTTGTGCCACATCCGAATCTTCACCGGCAAGGAGAGCATATTCGCGTCCCATGACACCCTGGAGTTCGGGGAACTCCCCTACCATGGCGGTCACCAGGTCAGCCTTGCAGAGGTAGGCAGCACGGGAGACTTTATCGGTCAGGTCCGGAGCTGCATGAGAAGACAGTTTTTCCGCGATCGTGCGAAAACGCTCCATCTTTTCGTAGGAAGTGCCGAGTTTTGCCTGGTAAACAACCCCTTTCAGGCTGGCGACCCTCTCTTCCAAGGGGATTTTCTTATCCTCTTCGAAAAAGAAGCGGGCATCGGAAAGGCGGGCTCGCAGCACTCTCTCATTACCTCGGGTTACGACAGCAGGATCTTCCGCAAGGGTATTGTTAACGGTGATGAAGTGAGGGAGAAGCTGTCCGTTTTCATCCACCAGGGAGAAATAGCGCTGGTGTTCCCGCATGGAGGTAATGAGCACCTCTTTTGGTACCTGGAGAAAATCTGTTTCAAAGGTGCCGCAGACCACACTCGGGTATTCAACAAGGAAGGCAACCTGATCAAGAAGCGACTCGTCGGGCAGTACCCGTCCACCGATGGCGCGAGCAGCCTGCTCAACCTCGCGGCGGATTATCTCTTTGCGTTTTTCAGGATCGGGAATAACAAAATGTCGTTCGCATTCCTCAAGGTAATGGGCAAAGTCTCGAACCGGAAAAACGGTATTTGCCATAAAACGGTGTCCCCGGGAAGCACTACCGCTCTTTATCGGGCCAAAAGAAAAGGGGACAACCACTCCGTCAAAAAGGGCAACTATCCAATGCATCGGCCGGGCAAAGCGCACATCCAGATCGGCCCAGCGCATTGACTTGCGGAAGGGAATGGCGCCGATGACCCGGGGAAGAATATCCACCAGGATTTCCACGGTGGGGCGACCAACAATCCGTTTCGTGACCGAGATATAATCTCCCTTTTCGGTCGATGCCACCACCAGGTCCGCAACATCAACCCCTTGCCCCCGGGCAAAACCCTCCGCAGCCTTGGTGGGTTTACCATCAACATCAAAGGCAACTTTGCAAGCAGGCCCCAGAGCGGTTAGCTCCGCATCGGGTTGTCTTTCATCAACACCTCGCACCAGGAGGGCCAGACGCCGCGGAGTGGCAAGGGTCCGTACCTCACCGAAGGCCAGGCGGGCAGACTCGAATTCCTTCCGGACCAGGCTTTCCAGATCAGCCATTGCCTTGGGCAGAAAGGCAGCAGGAATCTCTTCCGTGCCGATTTCCAGAAAAAGTTCTTTCGTCATATCAGTGCCTCCCTTTCAACAACGGAAAGCCAAGTCTCTCGCGAAGCGCCAGATAGCCTTCGGCGCAGAGACGGGAAACATTCCGAACCCTGCCGATGTAGGAAGCACGCTCTGTCACGGAAATGGCACCGCGGGCATCCAGCAGGTTAAAAGCATGGGAACACTTCATGACGTAGTCGTATGCGGGAAGAACCAGCCCGCCTTCAACCAGGCGGACACATTCCTTTTCATACATGGTGAACAGGTTGAGCAACATGTCAATATCGGCCTCTTCGAAATTGTACCGTGAAAACTCCACCTCGGACTGATGATGGATATCGCCGTACTTGACACCCTTTACCCACTCCAGGTCATAGACGTTGTCCACCCCTTGCAGGTACATGGCAATACGCTCGCAGCCATAGGTAATCTCGGAGGAGACCGGCTTGAGGTCAATCCCTCCCGCCTGCTGGAAGTAGGTAAACTGGGTAATTTCCATCCCGTCCAGCCATACTTCCCAACCAAGCCCCCAGGCACCCAGGGTGGGAGACTCCCAATCGTCCTCCACGAAGCGAATATCATGTTGATTGGGATTGATACCAAAAGCCTTAAGCGAATCGATATACAGGTCAAGGATATTCAAGGGAGAAGGTTTCATGATGACCTGAAACTGGTAGTAGTGCTGAAGCCGGTTCGGGTTTTCCCCGTAGCGACCGTCCGTTGGGCGGCGCGATGGCTCAACATAAGCGACATTCCAGGGCTCCGGCCCAAGAACGCGCAGAAAAGTAGCAGGATTGAATGTCCCTGCCCCTTTTTCAACATCATAGGGCTGCTGAATGATGCATCCCTGCCCTGCCCAATAGCCCTGCAGGGAAAGAATCAGGTCTTGAAAGGTCAAAACGGTTCCTCCGGCACTTCAAATACGTAGTAATTTCAAAGGAAGTTTCTTTATTGCAGCACACAAAGTTTCAGTATAACTAAAACTTAAGAGACTCGATAGATTACCCGTAACTCCCTTTCGTGTCAAGGATTATTGGCTTTTTTTACTTCTACTAAACTCCAAGTATTTGCTGCAAAAACTGGAGAGAATGAAGGGGACGCGTCAGGTGTGAGGCGATAGAGGCATCGAGGATAGCACCAGTTTCGAGCAAGGAGGCTTCGGGAAAACACACTATTCCGAAGCGGCCAGTCACCATGGCTTTTTGCAGGAGAGCTCGGGTGGCAGAACTCAGCAGATAGCCGCCGTTACCACAGTCAGCGCAGAAAATCTCTCCTGATGCAGTGTAATGGACGATACCCGGCAGTGTGCCGATTTTAATTCCACACCGGTAGCACTGCTCCAGAGAAAGGCGATAGCCGAGAATGTTGAGGAGGTTTATCTCAAAGAAACGGCGATCATCTGCACTGGAGGGAAAAGCGTCGAGTTGCTCGAGATACGAGACAAGCAGGCGAAAAAGCCTCGAATTGCACATGGCCTCGGGAAGGAATCGGTCAACAACCTCACAGGCATAGCCGGCATAGCCGATCTTTAGAAGGTCTTGACGAATATGGGGGAAAATATTGACAATATCAACCGTTCGGAGACTGGAGAGACCTTCTTTCAAAACCAGGTGAAGTTGCAAGCGGGCATATACATCAAGGGCACCGCCGAAACGTTTGACACTCTTTTTTCCGTGGCGCGCAATTGCACGGACCTTTCCGTGCTCGCGGGTGAAAAGAGTGACAATCCGGTCGGACTCGCCATAATCCATCGCGGCAAGCACAACGGCCTCGCATTCGTTTGTCTGCATGCCAAAACCTTATCTCTTCCTGAAAGCCCTGCCATAGCATGCTTCTACGCCCACAACAGCATTGCCATCCAACTGGCTCGACCGGGCAGCTTATCTGATACCCAGCTTATTCAAGGCAAGACCGAGAAATTTATTCAGTGGATGGCTCCTTTCGAGGCTCCGGAAAACCGGATGCTTCCTTTCGCCGAGAAGGGTGAGCTCACGCAGCAAGGCAGCGTTATCCTCGCATTTCAATCCCTGGCGCAGAATGGACAGTGCTTTATTTCTCTGCCCCGCCATTACATAAATGCGGCCCAGATGGAGGTAGTGCAAAGGGTTGCCGGGCTCTGCCGCCAAAGCCTCCTTGCAGAGAGAAATCGCATCGGGATACTGGGACCTGACCTTTGCCAGACAGTAGGCGAGATAGGAACAGCTGAGGGATGTTCTTTCAAGGAAAGCCGCTTGTTCAAAGCACGAAAGCGCCAGATAAATGTGGTCATTCTCAAGTGCATACACACCCTTGGCAAATAAATCCTCCACGTGAGATTCTCCCATAGCCCCTCTCCTCATGAATATGTTTCGACGATAAGAATAGTACCGTACTTTTAAGCAAAAATCGAGCACGTTACCACAACTTTTCTCATGTTATTTTTCGGCTACGGAACCGTTTCGCTTTAGTTTTTCACAATATTGCACTCATTTAACTAATGTATATTCATACTATTTTCCGGCAGGACAAGTAAATCTCTTTCGGAGATCATCCCTTGACGGGGAACGACCTTCCTGGGGACGGCAGGAGGAAAGTACCTTTTACCAGCAAGGAAGGCAGCAAGATTCAGCAGCAAATTTCAAATACAGCTAGTGTCCCGTGCGGTGAACTGACCGCACGGGACACTAGCCACTTGGCAGGAAAAATCTTCACGAGTATAATGATTCCCCATGAAGGTCGAAAAGTTCGAAACATTTCCAACCGCACCTGGTGTGTATATCATGCGGAACCCCGAGGGGCGAGTCCTTTATGTGGGCAAAGCAAAAAACCTGCGCACTCGAATCCGCGCATATTTTGGCCCATCACGGGACTCCCGCTACCAGATCAAGTTTCTTATGGCCCGGGTGGCTGATATCGATTACCTCGTGACCGATACTGAAAAAGAAGCTCTGATCCTGGAAAACACCCTTATCAAGAAACATCGTCCCAGATACAACATCAACCTTCGCGACGACAAAACCTATTTTTCTCTGCGCATGGACCCGAAAGAAGAGTTTCCACGACTTTCCATTATCCGCAAAGTAACAAGGGACGGCGCCCGCTATTTCGGCCCCTATTCCTCGGCTTCTGCTGCCCGCGACGTCTTAAAGCAGCTCTATCGACTCTTCCCGTTGCGACACTACCCGATGGAGACCTGTCAGCGGCGGGGACGCCCCTGCCTCTTCTATCAACTCCGCCAATGTTCCGCCCCCTGCCACGGACTGATTTCACGGGAAGATTACGCAAGCATCGCTGAAGGAGCGACTCTTTTTCTTGAAGGCAAAAACCGCGCCCTGATAAAAGTTCTTACAAAAAAAATGATGGATGCCGCCGGGAAAGAAAAGTACGAGCAGGCAGCCCAATACCGGGACCTTATCCGCTCTATAGAGGTAACGGTGGAAAAGCAGAAAATGGTAACGGAAAAAGGCGATTTCGACGTCCTGGGACATTATCGGAATGGTCAGCAGCTAGTAATTGCCCTGCTCTTCATCCGTGGAGGAAGCCTTATCGGCGGCAGGAATTTCACCTTCTCCTGGGAGTTGGACGATGCTGAAGGGATCTCCTCTTTCCTGAATGAATATTATAGCAGGGATGAATACATCCCCTCGGAAATCCTTCTGCCGATTCCCATTAATGAACCTCAGGCGCTGGCAGAACTCCTGTCGGAAAAACGTGGCAAGAATGTCTCGATCACGGTTCCTCGTCGTGGGACAAAGGAAGAGCTGGTGCGGCTTGCCGTCAAGAATGCCGAGACGGCAGCTGATGAAAATCAGCGCAAGCGGGACGGGATTGAAAAGACCCTGACCGAATTGCAGCAACAACTTAACCTGTCAAATCTTCCCCGCCGCATCGAGTGCTATGACATCTCAACCTTTCAAGGAAAACATGCCGTTGGAAGCAAAGTGGTCTTTCAAGACGGTACTGCATGCAAGAAAGACTACCGCCGCTATCGGATCAAAAGCGTTACCCAGGCAGATGACTACGGGATGATGCACGAGGTGCTTTCCCGCCGTTTTGCCAACAGTAAGGCTGAAGATACCCCTCCGGATCTCATCTTCGTCGATGGCGGCCCGGGGCAACTGAATGTTCTGGTACAAGTACTGAGCGACCTGGGCATCACGGGACCCGATGCAGCTTCCCTTGCCAAAAGCAGGGTTGAAAGTGAATCAGGAAGTACAGCTATCCGACGAAGCAATGAAAGAGTATTCCTGCCGGGAAGGAAAAATCCCGTAGTTCTGCGACAGAACTCTGCACCATTGCTTCTTCTCGCCAGAATCCGGGACGAGGCCCACCGCTTCGCTGTCGAGTACCACACCAAGGTGCGTTCACGGGAGACCATTCGCTCCTCTTCCGCCAGGATCCCGGGAATTGGTGCGAAAAGGTGGAAAATGCTATTACTGCATTTCGGCAGCGTGAAAGAACTGCAAAAAGCAAGCATACAGAATTTGACGGAGATGCCGGGTATCAGCGAAAAATTGGCCATAACCATTAGGGAACACCTGCATCGGGCATAAAAAAAGCGGCGCATATACGCCGCTTTTTACCTTTGACCAG
>JAQUHM010000355.1 GCA_028683595.1 Geobacteraceae bacterium
CGCAACCGCCAGGGGATTGCTTCAGGAATCCTGGCCCTTGCCCGCAATGTGGGCATGGTGCTTGGGGTTGGTCTTACGGGTGCTATTTGTACTACCTTTCTCCGCCTGGGGAATCCAAAAGATCCCGTGATTATTATTCATGCATTTGATATGGGATTACGCTTTGCATGCGGATTGGCTTTGCTTGGAGCCGTTATCACCTCTTTGCGCGGTAATGACCGTCCAAAAAAAAGAAGCTCTTAAAAGGTCCATGTTGATGCTTAAATGAACCTTTTAAGAGCTCATATCAATTATTTCATAGAATCTAACCCTTTAATTCGTCTGTCAAAGTCAGAGCGGTCTCGGAAGATTGTGTAATACGGTACTATGAAGGAGGATTTTCAGTATGATGGAAGTTGCGGTAGACATTCGGGTTGTCGAGACGGTTGCTTCGTTTGCCGCTGTTGTCGCCCTCTGCATTTTGCTGAAGAGCAAAGGCATCGTGACGGAGGAACACCAGTCCGTTTTCGCGCGCCTTCTGACACAGGCCGCCCTGCCGGCAGTCATTTTTTCCCAGCTGGCTACTCACCCCGTTGAACCCCGACAATATCTCATGGTCTTAACGATCATCGTCGCGGCGCTCGTCTCCATGGCGGCCTCATGGGCACTGGGGAAATTCCTGCGCATCGACCGGCCGCATATAGGCGCGCTGATGCTCACATCGTCATTCGGTTCATCCGCACTGATGGGGTATCCCGTGATCCAGTATGTTTTCCCGAACAATCCACGGGCCCTGGCGGATGCGGTCTTCATGAGTGAAGTGGGCGTCGGTTTGCCGATATTCATCTTGGGGCCGCTGATCGCCATGAAATTCGGAGAAGCTCCGGAGGAAGGCGCGCCGCGACGAAAGGTCATGGTCGACTATTTTTGTTCGCCTATATTCGTGGCCGTCATAGTGGGGATAGCAGCTTCTCAATTTCCCGGACTTCAACAAATACCCTGGTTAGCCCCCTTCTGGGAAGCCCTTCATATGATCGAAGGCTCTCTCGCGACCTTGGCCTGCATGGTCCTCGCTCTTCAACTGAAAATTTCTTCTCTTCGCGGAACATTCTGGTCCCTCCTGATAGGGTCGGCGCTGATCCAGATGGTTCTGCAACCCTGGGTGGCACAACTGCAGGCCGGGTGGTACGACTTGTCCGCTGTTCAGACCCAGGTGGCGATCCTTATAACGACCATGCCGTCCGCCGTTCTCGGAACGGTTTTCGCGGCCCGTTACCGGTGCGCCGGTTCTACGGCGTCGGCCCTGGTTATGTCTCATATCTTGCTGAGCATAGCAATCATTCCCCTTTCATTTGCCTTGCTGAGTAGATAATGCCATTCGGGACAAATATGATTAACGCTAACGGACCCTGAGGAGACGCTGGTAAATTATCTGGTTTCCATCCGGAAACGCCCAAATTCCTCCACCTCCCTTGACACCACCAGGGGAGAGGGAGAAAAAAGTCAGTTCCCCGATGGAAACTATCTAAGTTATTGATGTATGTCGGGTAAATTGGAAAGCTAAGGGATGTAGTTGATTTGTTGACTTGCAGGATTCATAATCAACAAATCAACTACGTCCCCCTCTTTACTCTTTAAAAGCCTTGCGCCTGGCGTTAGCGGTCTGTATGGTTCCTTTAGCGGATTATTGAACATGTCCATCCACCGTTCTCTTCTATTACAGGTTAGCCCTTGAACCAACCGGATATTATCGTTATAGGCGGCGGCGCCGCCGGCCTCATGGCCGCAGGCCAAGCGGCACAAGCCGGCGCGCGCACCCTGTTGCTGGAAAAAATGCCTCTGCCCGGGCGCAAGCTGGGCATTACCGGCAAAGGCCGCTGCAATCTCACCAACAGTGCTGAAATGCGTGAATTCCTCGCCCACTTCGGCCCTTCTGGACGCTTTTTGCGGCAAGCCTTCGCTCGATTTTTCAATACTGAATTGATGGATTTTTTCGAAGATCTCGGCCTTAAGCTAGTTATCGAGCGGGGCGGGCGGGTGTTTCCTGCCAGCGGCCAGGCTGGCGACGTTCTGCGAGCGTTGCGCCAGTGGCTGCAACAGTGCGGCGTGGACGTGCAAACCTCGGCAACCGTCGAAGGTTTGGTTCTCACCGATGGCCGAGTTAGCGGTGTACTCTGCAACGGCCAGGAAATCCCTTGCCGAGCTGCAGTGCTGGCCACCGGTGGTGCCTCCTATCCGGCCACCGGCTCCACCGGCGACGGCTATCGATTCGCCGCCGCCGCGGGCCATCACATTGTCGATATTAGGCCAGCTCTGG
Organism: Geobacteraceae bacterium; assembly: GCA_028683595.1. Taxonomy (GTDB): domain Bacteria; phylum Desulfobacterota; class Desulfuromonadia; order Geobacterales; family Geobacteraceae; genus RPRC01. The sequence goes on from JAQUHM010000355.1 coordinate 2,297, forward strand.
TACCCCTCGAAACCGCCGATGCCTCCACCGGGCGCATGGCGGAACTCAACCTGCGCAACATCAAGGCCCGATTGCTGGTCGACGGCAAAAAGGTCGCTGAAGATTTCGGCGAACTGGTCTTCAACAAATCCGGTGTCACCGGTCCGATCGTCCTGACCCTGAGCGGGTTAGCGGTCGACGCTTTGCGCAATGATCGCCACGTGATCCTGTCCCTCGATCTCAAACCTGCCCTCGACGAGCAGAAACTCGACTGCCGGCTGCTGCGCGACCTCGACGCCCGCGGCAAGGAACCTATCACCAGCCTGTTGCGGGGTCTTTTGCCCGCAGTTATGGTTCCGGTCTGCCTCGACCTCATCGGTCTTCCCGCAGAACGCACCGCCGCCACCATGAGCGCCAAAGAGCGCCGCAAACTTGGCCACTGGATCAAGGACTTTCGCCTGGTGATCAGTGGCCACCGGCCCTTTAGCGAGGCCATCATCACCGCCGGCGGAGTCGATACCAAGGAGGTCGATCCGCGCACCATGGAATCGCGCCTGACCCAAGGGCTGTATCTGGCCGGAGAACTGCTCGACCTGCAAGCTGAAACGGGCGGATACAACCTGCAGGCGGCCTTTTCCACCGGTTGGCTGGCGGGACGTTGCGCTGCCCATTCCGTTCAGGAAGCTAGGGGACGTAGTTGATTAGTTGGCTAGTCGGATTCATAATCAACAAATCAACTACGTCCCCCTCTTTACATGGGTGATTTGCCCCTGCCTACTTCCATGCACAGATTTGTGTGCAGAACCATTTTTTTATTTTTTACTTTGTTCACATATCGCTGGCATGACCCCTGTCCCCTGCTTATTTCTCAGCAGGCTGAAAGAAAATGAGGAGCGAACATAATGGATAAACAATTTATGGCTACGGATATACAGATAGGTTTTCATCCTGAGGGCTATCGTATAGACAAAACCGCTTCGCCAATGGATTTTTATACAAAATGGCAAATTACGCCGGAAGGCAAATGGATAAACCCGAAGCCGACATGCTTTGGCTCAATGCCGCAGGAAGGTTGGTATAAAGAGAAACTTGAATAATGCATTGGAATCCCGGGGACAGTATGTTTAATTGACTTGATATTAGAGCCTGTTACTATTTGACTATGGCCAGAATTGCTCGAGTAATAGCCCCAGGTATGCCCCACCATGTCACCCAACGTGGTAATCGCCGCCAACAAACCTTCTTCTCCCCTGATGATAACACTGCCTATATCGATCTGCTGGCCGAATGGTGTAAGTAATGCGGGGTTGAGCTTTGGGGCTGGTGCCTGATGCCGAATCATGTGCATCTCATAGCCGTACCTGAAACAGAGAGTTCTCTTGCCCGTGCAATTGGCGAAGCGCATCGTCGCTATACCGGCAGGATCAACTTTCGCGAAGGGTGGCGGGGACACTTCATGGCAGGAGCGATTCGCCTCCTTCACCATGGATGAAAGTTATCTGTTAGCTGCCGCCGGATACGTTGAGATGAATCCTGTGGCGGCAGGCATTGTTTCTCACCCGGGAGAATACCCATGGAGCAGTGCAGGTGCACACCTGTCCGGCCAGGATGATATCCTGACACGAGTAGAGTCCTTACTGGCACTGGTTGAAAACTGGAGTGATTTTCTGACGT
>JAQUHM010000049.1 GCA_028683595.1 Geobacteraceae bacterium
CCAGCCGACGAGTAGCGAGGGGTCCATGGCGTAGAGAATACTTGTAACCGGGGGAGAAACACCGTAGATCCTGGAAATCTTTACCGGTACCTCTACTGGGCGGCCGTCCATGTCGACGATCATGCGAGAAGATGCAGTGGAGCCGAAAGAAAACCAGAATAGTGCCATCAAAATGACAACGCGCAGCATGTTTCCTCCTAAACTTCCAGTTTGTCCTGTCGGTGAATGACCCCCAACGTCCCCTGATTGTAGAGATTTCTTGCAAAACACTCCACACACAGATCCGCTCCGGTGACCATATGCATTGCCATGCTCTTATTGCCGACAGAGATACTTCTGCCAGAGAATTCATCGCCCAGGGTCCCGGTCGGTATCTCCGTGAAATAGCCGGAGAGAGGATAGCTTTTCTCCTTGGCGTCAGAGGCATAAAACAGATGACCCGGAGGATATTCGAAAATCCGGTGCCTTCCGGAGGTGATGGTCAGAATCTGGGCGTCGCCGGGCTCGTAACAGAACCAGTCCCGGCTGTTTCCGCAGGGGGAAAATTCCCACTGAAAGTCATCACAACCCACGCCATCCAGTATGATGAGAGCAATCTTCCGGCCCTGTTGTAACCCGTCGTCAATCACACCACGGATGGCTGTCAGATCGCTTGCGCCTCCAATCGGGCTGAAGAGCGGGACATGGTGCGCAGCATCCGGGATCATGGTCGGCTTTCGCATGGTGCACCCCAGCGCATTGAACGCATAACCCCGCCGCGCCACAAGCAGATACTCGGGGAGCAGTTGTCCATCCTGCGGATCGCCATCAAAGAGGCTCAGAAACTCGTTTTTTGTGATTATTCTTTCGAGATTCGGATCTGCTCCAAGCTGTTTCAGGTCAGCAGTGCTCGGTTCATGTAAGCCGGCGTATCTGGCTGACCAGTGAGTGTTTACTCCGATGCCGTCAAGTCTGCTCAGATCGATGACACCCGATAACGGCGTTACGCCGCCACGTCCAACGATAACCGGCGTGAAACCGGATTCAGCGATAAAATGTTCCACCTCCCGAAACAGTTCTTCCATCATTTTCTGCCACTCTGGTTTGCTCGGTTGTTCGAACCGGCTGGCAAAATACTGTCGGGAATAGGTCAGAAAGACAAATTGAGGTTGGTATCTTGCGGTCAGATCAAGGGCAGTCTCGGTTACCCAGCTGTTGCTGCCGGGATCAACGTCGCCCGGATAAGGGTGTTGTTGCAGCACCTCTTTCATCATCGTTACCAGTGGACCCTGTTCATCAGATTTATCACCGGAAAGCAGGTCAAACTGGTTTTGCCAATCACGGGCGTCAACAATTCCCAGACTTTTGCTGTTATCTGTTGTCAGATTCATACAGTTCTTTCTCCCAGTATTCTAATGTTGTGACCACAGGAAGGGCATTTCCCGTCAGCACAGGAAAGCTGCTGCAATTGATCGCCTCCGCACCCCAGGCTGAAACGTTTGATCACTGGCGCCGCGCACTCCGGGCAGAGGGTATCCACCCATTCCGAACCGACAAAATTGTGAAAATAGATGTACGGCAGGTTCTTCCTTGCGCTGTGCAATTTCTTGTTGATACGCTCGATGTCGGGATATGCTGCATCCTTCATTTCGTCTTCGGGGAGCAGCCGGAGTACGTGCCAGGGGATTTCTGCGTCCACATCGGAGATAAACCGTGCGATATCATCCAGTTCATGGTCATTGGCACCTTGAATGACCGGAGTCGTCACTTCTATGTGATGCGTCTCGGCCAGTCTTCTTATCGTTCGGAGAATCGGCTCTGCAGACGGGATGCCGATACAGTCCCGATTGAAATCATCCGCCAGTCCTTTCAAGCTGATATTGAAAAAGGAAAACACTGAGGCCAGCAGTTCCGTGGCTTCAGGTGTGGTATAGCCGTTGGTCAGGCACCCCATCGGAATGCCGGCAACAGCAGCCTCTCTGGCAAGTTCCTGCAGTGAAGGCATAGATACCGTTGGCTCATTAACATTAAATGCAATACTCTGGCAGCCCAGTTTCAGCGCCATTTTCACCAACTGTTGCGGCGTGAAATGGAACATTTTTTCCTGCATGACAGCGGGGTCCTGTTTGGCAATAAAGGCGTTCGAGCAGTATTTGCAGTCAAAGTTGCAACTGCTGGTGCCTATGGTCAGGCAGCGGCTTCCGGGATTCACATGATAAAAAGGGATCGATTCGATCCACAAAACTTCATAGGTGCACCACCTTTCGGGAAACCGTTCCTTGATGGTCAGGCCATCCGTATAATACATCCGGCATCTGCCATACGATTCAGCGCCTAATTCGCAACGCCATTCGCAGTAATTGCAACGCATGGTCATACCTCCTTTTCCCAGTTTATGACTGCCCAGCGCACTACCCTGGGAGCAGGAAGACGCCATTTACCTTCATACGGAACCATCTCAGCAGCAAGATAGCCTGCCAGCCGTGTTTCCTCTTCAGGCGTAAGCTCATCCAGCATCCAGCGCATTCCATCTACTGCCTCATCGATTGTTTGATAACTTTTCCATTCAGTGCTGGATATGTATGAAACATTGGCATAGATTTCCATTTGATGGAGGAGGTTGAAGACATACATGTAGTCCGGCCCTCTTCTCAGTGATCTCCCCACAGCGTTGAAGATGCGTCGGTCATTGGGACCGTCCCCAACCATTGCGGATATGTATACCCGTTGCCTGGCGGCCCGATCCAATTTGATCAAAGCAGCGTGGAGATCTTCGACCACGATTGAGCGCGAAGCAATGGCAACATCATACGTTCCGATACCGAGCTTTTTCCAATCATCCTCCCAGCTGCCATGGATGGTGGTGATATTTGTGATGCCGCTACCCTGGCAGCGCTGCCGGAGCAACGCCAGCATGCCGGGCGAGAAGTCCAGAGCCGTCACCGAGGCAATACGACCGGCAAGCGGCACTGCCAGAGTACCGGAGCCGCATCCGACGTCAAGCACACTCCAGGACGAATGCGGCTGCATCAGATCCAGGAAGTGCTTCTCATAATTCGATTCCATGACATGCTTGTTAAAAGAAGGTGCCCGGCTGTTCCAGAAGGACGGATCCCGTCTTCGTGGGCGTTCTGATCGTGCTCGATTCCACGCTGCATTCCAGTCAATTTCACATTCGTTCATTACAGGACCTCATCCAGTTGTTGATTAACAAAGTTGCTTGTGCCGACAAAATAAGCAGCCCGGAACATTGTTTGTAGGTGGTATGTGCTCACATCTTCAGCCGTTTCCAGATGCTGACAATCTTCTTAAAAACACTCTGACTGTCGAGATTGTCATATAAATTGTGCATATGCACTACTGTCAAATCCAGGGTTGGAGGAAAAAACATTTACCCACTTGCCGCCAAATGAGTTAGAATAGTTTTACGTTTTTGCTACTATCATGCCAATGGGTCTATGATCATGACAAAAGAAGATGTGCCTCTGAAAAATCATGTCAAAAGATTCCGTGAAGGTCAGGGCTGGTCCCAGCAGGAGTTGGCAGATCGAGCTGGGCTCTCACGTGCCGGTGTCAGTGCAATTGAGACAGGCAAACTGGTCCCGTCAACAACGGCCGCGTTGGCACTGGCCAGGGTTTTTGATTGTCAGGTAGAAGAAATCTTTCAACTGGATGGGGATAGGGAAATTCACTGGGCGTGGCGGCCCGCAAAAGAGACTTGTCGTTACTGGATCACCGCGATCAACGGCAGGACGATTCTTCTTCCGGCTGAAATCTCGCCGCTCGGCTTGGTTCCCCATGACGGTGTCTATCGGGACGGTAAGCTTTTAGACAACGCTTACGCTGACCCGCACAAAACTCTCGTTATGGCATGCTGCGACCCCGCCGTAGGACTTTTGGCCTCGGAATACTCTCGGACTACGCCATTTCGGCTAATCGTTCTTTACCGTTCGAGCCGTCAAGCACTCCAACTTCTACAAGATGGTGTAGTTCATGTGGCAGGTCTGCATTTGGCGGAAAGTTGTAAGCCGGAGATAAATGTCAGCGTGGCGAAGGAGATTCTAAGCGCACCGTTCAGGCTTTTGCGGGTTGCAAACTGGCAGGCTGGACTTAGCCTGGTTTCTGGTCTTGGAATGGATACAATTGCAAAGGTGCTGGCGGCAGGTGTGCGCTGGATTGGCAGGGAACCGGGCTCGGGAGCCCGTCAAGTGCAGGACCAATTGCTCCAGGGTGCTCCTGCTCCTTCAATTGTTTCGAAAGATCACGCCGGTGTCGTTGAAACAATCCGCTCCGGTTGGGCTAGCGCAGGTGTTTCCCTTCAGCTGGTGTCTGAAGAAGGCGGTCTGGATTTTATCAGTGTACGCAAAGAGGCTTATGACCTATGCATCCCTCAGTCACAGATTTATGATCCCCGAATCCGGGCTCTCGTTGAGGTGGTCCGCTCTATCTCACTTCGCACAATGTTGAGAGAATTACCCGGATACGAAGTGGCTTCAACAGGTGAAATGACCTGAAAAGAAATTCTACATGATCCGAGAAAGGTTGATTATAGCGGCCCCGGTTTTCAAAGAAAATCGGTTCTCCTGCGTTGCAGCGAAGAATGACATGGTAGACAGAACTGAAATGGTGGATATGCGGTGTTTGTGCCAGGGGTGGTTTTACCAGATGATGTCAACAAATCAAATCTGAGCCTATGGGGTCCATGGATTATGAGCTGTTGAAAGAGATTGCAGGGATGCTTTCACGAAATACGCTGACGAGCATGTTTACCATTTCAGAAGTTAGTGCAAATGGGAGGCATTTGAACATGAAGGTGATGAATGCAGGAATGTCCCCTTATCCCCCAATAGTGACCTCAATGCCGTACGTTCGCGCAATGGCTGCCAATTCGTATACCTTGTCCTTATCGTGAGGTGTCACACCTTTGATTTTGTAAGTACAATCTAGTTGATCCCACTTAGGTTCACCCATCCGGTGATACGGTAGAATGTCAAGCGCTTCCAGATTGGAAAGTCCTGAGATAAACGCAGAAGTTTCTCGAATATTTTTTTCCGAATCATTAAAATCTGGAATCAGCGGCAACCTTACACGTACAGTCTTGCCAGTAGCATCAATGCGCTTTAAATTATCCAGGATACGTTGATTATCAACGCCTGTTCCCTGGCGATGTTTCTCAGTATCCATATGCTTCAGGTCAAAAAGAACAATATCAAGATATTCCAAGATATTGCTCATAATTGACCAACTGACATAGCCACACGTTTCAACAGCAGTATGCAAATGCAACAATTTTGCAGCATGAGCCATTTCCAGCAAGAATTGTGGCTGAGCAAACGGTTCCCCTCCAGAAAAGGTAACTCCTCCTCCAGTCCTCTCATAAAATTCACGATCGCGAAGAACCTCTTCCATCACTTCATCTACGGTGAGATAACGACCGCTTATGTTAATGGCATTGGCATAGCATACATGCTGGCAGTCACCACACTCTGGGAGAATGCATTTATCTCTAAGAACAGAACTCACAATATTGTTTTGATGTTGATAGCAATTTTGCGGACACACCTCAATGCACTTACCACACCCAATGCAGTTATGAGAAATAAGCATGATTTCCGGACACGATGATACAGTTTCAGGGTTAGAGCACCAAAAGCAGTGCAATGGGCATCCCTTGAGGAATACAATCGTTCTGATTCCGGGACCATCATTAACTGAAAATCTCTGAAAATCGTTAACTAGACCGACAAGCTCCTTTTTATTTCTGGAAGCAGGATTATAAAGCAGATATTTTCGTGCCCAACTCATTGCGCTTCTCCTTGGGTCTGTATTCATTTAATTGAACAGAAGCTATCCACCAAAGGCAATTCACTTGTTACACATGAAATATTCTTCTGATACAGGCAATAATGTTTGATAAGGGCGAGAAACGGAGATGTGGACGTCCCCGCCCTACAATTTGATATCAAGATACTTTCAAATCTCTGAGAGCAGCCACTATTAGAGCCGAAATGGCCGATAGGGAATAACCTCAATTGCTGCTTTAACAAAAGGCCCGACTAAACGTACAACCTTGCCAGGTATACCTTTGTCGAAGATTGGGAGCAGAACATGGTTGATTCTTGGTCCCAAATCACGGGTGAAGTTAAAACCCAAAATCCAGGCCGGAATCTTCAGTTTCTTCCCATTGTGGAAATATGCCAACCAGGCGAGAACCTTACCAATAAATACACAAAGAAATCGTCAGGGCTCTTTTACCCATACTAATCAGGGGAGCCGCACCGATGCAGATGCCGGCTCCCCTTGGGGTTTCGTAGACAAAACTTAAAAGACCTGCTCTGTACGGGCGATGATATCGTCCTGAATGGCCTTATCGAGAGAAGTAAAGAATGCGCTGTACCCTGCCACGCGCACGACCATATCCTGGTAGTTGTCAGGATGATTCTGAGCATCCAACAGCGTATCGCGACCGATTACATTGTATTGGATGTGAGTTCCACCACCATTGAAGAAGGTTTCTGTAACACCAACCAGATTCTGGATCCCGCGATCGTCTTTCAGGGCACTCGGGTGGAATTTCATGTTCAGCAGAGTACCATTGGATGCGATCACATGGTCAAGTCGTGCCACCGACTTCACGGACGCTGTTGGACCGGACTGGTCTACGCCGGAAACCGGGGATACGCCGTCAGCCAGTGGTGTACCGGATTTGCGGCCATCAGCGGATGCTCCAACAACAGTGCCCAGAGGTACGTTCGCGGAAACCGGGTAGAGACCGGGCTGAAATTTGCCGCCACGCGGGTTCGTGTATTTTTCCACTTCTCTGCAGTAGACCAGTGCACCTTCCTGGGCGATCAAGTCAGCATACTCATCGTCATTGCCGTATTTTGGTGCACGGTTTAGAAGCATCTGACGCAGACTTTCCAACTCTACACCTTCAAAGTTGGTTGCAAGCGCTTTTTTGAGATCGGCAAGGGTGATCGCTTTTTCGTCAAACACCAGTTTTTTGATGGCAGCAAGCGAATCCGCAACGTTACCTACGCCGACGCCTTGTGGGCCGGTAAAGTTGTAGTGAGCCCCACCTTCCTGGAGAGACTTACCTTTGACGATGCAGTCATCGACCATGGAAGAGAGAAACGGCAGAGGAGTACGCTCACCGTGAGCTATGTCCACAGCGTTATCCGATATGGCCAGAAGCTTCACAAAGTTCTCCATCTGTGCTTTGTACGCCTTCATTACCTCGTCAAAAGAGCCGAAGGACGTGAGATCGCCGGTCTTGAGACCCAACTGATTGCCGGTCAACGGATCGACACCATCGTTGAGCGCCAACTCAAGAACCTTGGCCATATTAAAGAATGCAGCATCGTGCCAACCTTCGGTCTTACCGGCAACCTGAGGCTCGACACACCCGATGATGCCATAATCACGAGCGTCTTCGCGGGTCAGGCCACGGCTCAAAAGTCCAGGAATAATAAATCTATCATTGTAGTATGCGGGCATGCCAAGACCGAGACGACTGACTTCAGCAGCCTTTTGGTACAGTGCAGCAGGCGTGTTGCTGTGAATACGAATGGAAATAGACGGCTGATACAGTTTAGCGTTGGCGCTCGCCTGCAGACACATGAACGAAAGTTCGTTGGTCGCATCTTCACCTTCACGGTCAACACCACCCACGATCAGGTTCTGGAACATGGGATACCCGCCAAAGGCCTTGGTAGAACCCTCATCACGAACCTTGTTAATCTCGCTAAACTTGATATAGAGAAGATCAAGCAGCTCTTGGGCTTTCTCCGTGCTGATACCGGTGTCCATCTTGAGGTAAGGGTACATGTATTGGTCAAAACGCATGGGCGATATCGAGTGACCGTTAGATTCCAGCTGTAAAACGAGTTGAACGAACCAAAAGGATTGGACTGCTTCCCAGAAAGATTCGGCGGGATTTCCGGGGACCTTGCTACAAATCCGGGCAATCTCCTGCAGTTCAGCCTTACGCTGTGCATTCTGCTCTTTGGCTGCCAGCCTCTTCGCTTCAGCGGCAAAACGACCAGCAAAGTTGATCACTGCCTTGTTAGAAGAGATAACAGCATTCAGGAAATGCATCTTTTTGAGATCCGCAGGGTCAGCGAGATCCAACGTAGCTAACTCGGCTTCCGCTTCTGCGATGATGCCATTCAGTCCCTTGGCAAGTACTTTGGCGTAATCAACGGAGATGTGTCCTACACCATTGAAATAATAATTACCAACGGTAAAAACGCCAGCCGCCTGGGCACTCAGGGCATCTTCTGTCATGAGTGAAGTCGCAAGCTCATTGGAAGTCTTCTTGTCCCAATAGGGGAAAAGATCACGAAGGATCTGTTTCTTCTCCTCGGAAATCAGAAATACGTCGCCGGTTCGTTTTTCCAGACGATCAAGTTCCGCTTCCAGCCACTTGCAGGAAAATTCAGGATATACCGGCGCTGATCGTGGCTTGGTGCATTGGTTACCAACAATGAGTTCATCATCCTGAATGAAGATGGTCATCCCGTTCAGAATTTTTTCAAATGCCTTGGCTCGGCGAATGTGGATCGGCAGATCTTCCGTCTCTTTATAAGACTCGGTGATCAGTTGGGCACGCTCCACGCATATCTCTGGGGTGACTTTGATAAAACGCTCTTTAATTGCTTCCATTCGGGGAGTCGGACCGGGTAGATTCGGTACATCAATCTTTGTCGCCATCTTTCACTCCTTTGCATTGTGTTCGATAGGGTTAACCACTTTCGGTCTCTGGAGGAATTGCGGAAAATTATCACCTCCTTTCGGTTAATTCCGCTATGATTCCAGCTTTCTCTGATGAAATGGACGAGGAGTACAGAAAAGTTCCCCTGACATGAAATCGAAACATCACAGACACAGTGTCACTTTATTATTTTTAGCACAAAGGGTCTTCTAAAACTATCGCCTGAAAGGGTGTTAATAGCCCCTCAAAGTTGGTATTTCAGGGTGAGATGGGAAGATATGTGAACATATTTGACTGAAACTGAATGGAGGGCGTAAGCTTCACTATTAAGTAGTTTCTATCCGGAAAGTCTTGGCAGAGACCGGGTTGGTACTTCCCCGAAGCCTCTCGTAATCGGTCACCAGCCATTACACTGATCGGCTAATATGCTGGTTTCAGGCAATTTTCTTGCTGCTGCAATCGTGCAATGAAGCCGTACGAGAGACTCCGTGAAAGCCCCAACCCTTCCACGGAACAGCACTTTTTCAGTTTCCGGATGGAAACTAAGTAAATCGTTGTAAAGTAGATTTCCCGGCGTTCTTTGAAATGTCTATCGTTTGGGGAAGTTTATGATACGACTGGATAGTCCTGGCCAGGTCATCAATCTTGATATTCTTGAGCACATAGCCGTCTGCGCCAGCATCCATTGTTTCACGGATGTAATGATCATTGTGATATGTGGATAGAACAATTATTCTTAATTTCGGAAGTAATTTTCGTAGAGCACGAATAGCAGCAGTACCGGAAAGTCCCGGCATTTCAACATCAAGCAAAGCAACGTCAGGGAGAAAGACAAGAATTTTTTCGACTGCACTATAGCCATCAATTGCTTCACCGATGACCTTTATTCCATCCACTTGCTCTAGACTGAGGCGTAAACCTAAACGAATCAAGGGATGGTCATCGGCAATAAAAACAGTAGTCTCTCTCTTCTTGTATAATTGAATATTCCTCATAATGACCCCTGAAAAATCAAAAGCCGAGCCATATTCGGAACGCACTGTGGAAGCTTCAATAAATGAAGCCCTGTACAATCAAACTTCATTCCAAAAAACTAGCAAGGATGTTCCTGATATGGCACAAGAATATGAAATTCAACCCCAGGCGTCCTATCTCCGACATTCGAACCTAATGGTGTACGGCAGAAAATTAGACCTTCATGTGCATCTATAACCAATTTACAAAAAGCTAGACCAAGTCCTATCCCTCTTCTTCCTAGCCCTTCTTCGGTATTTACTGTAAAGAATTTTTCAAAGACTGCTTCCTGATATTCTTCAGGAATCCCATAACCGGTATCAGCAACAATTCCAAGAAAATACTTCCGACTACTTTCAATCTTGCCCAGAAGCTTCTGTGGCACAAGAGGAAGAGTTTCTGGATCGTCACCTCTTATTATCCGAGTTGAAACGCGGAGCTTACCTTCGGTAACGCTATAGTTAATTGCATTTGAGAGCAGGTTACCGATAGTTCTTTTCATACGGAAGAGGTCGCAATACAACTCGATAACCGGCTGTTGAACATTGAATTGGACCTCCAACTTCTTGTCTTCCACGAAAAGAGCAGCTTCTTCAAGACATTGCGAAAAAACCTTGTTTATATCGAAATAATTTCTGTGTAGTTCAAAACGCCCATTATCATCTCGAAAGATATCCAAGAAGGCGTTGACCATGCTTCCAAGCTGATCATTAGTATTAATCGCGAGTTTCATTATCTTACTTTGGTTTTGATTAACAGGTCCCAGCCTTTCGGTTGAGAGCAGTTCGAGGGTCTTGTTAATAGCCAGAATTGGATTCCTCATATCGTGAGTTAACATTCCAACTAAATCTTCTTTCATTTTCTCGATTTGTTTTTCTTCCGTTATGTCACGCATTACCGCCACATAACCGACGCCCCCCCCATCCTCATCATTTACTCGAGAGATGGAAACCTGGACGGGAAAAGGGGTACTATCATTTTTCAGAGCCGTCAATTCAACACGGCAGTTATCCATAACTCCACTGTCTAGCTTGTCTATACACTCTTTAATTACTTCACCATTCTGCAGAAAATCCAAAAATGACCGACCATAGAAATTCTCAAGAGGACAACCGAAGATGTCTGAACAGACTTCATTACTCATAACAATAATGAACTTGGGATCAATGGAAACAATAGCATCAGACACACTGTTCACGAGTTTATTCAGATACTCTTTTGACTGTTTTGCAAGCAACATCTTTTGTATGGCAAGATCGCTGATCGTCTGTGTGATAACGGACATCAAGTTTACTATCTTGCGTAGTCGAGCACGTTTAATTCTTGGGATCTTATTCAGCGCCTGCAGATATCCATCAATATCCTCAATGCCTATGGCTTTGGCGCGCCCAGTCGCCTCATGAACGGGAATTGGTCCCTCCAGCACCTGACCACCGTTCAGATTGCCTAGATGATATCCATCAACAATAATCGGCGTCGCGCAATCCACAAGTCCCGCATTAAGACAGTCATAGACATAAGGCTCATTATGATCCATCGCCATGACACCGCCGTATGCATCACTGTGGTAACACTGCTGTCGACCCTTTTCAGTAGCGCGACAGTAGTTTTTGCAAAATTCGGAAAAATTAGACTCACTGGAGATAGGACGTCCCTCAGTATCAGCTATTACCGAACCGATCCCACATGCCTCATTAACAGCCTGAAGAATCTCATCTAATTTTTCCTTTGGTATGAGGTCAACTAATTGAAGTGTCTTTTTCATTCTAACTATTTTACCTTATAAATACTGATAGGATTTTGATTGGTTTGAATGTTAGATAAAGGAATTCTATTCAATCTATCAACTTAAGCTGCTTGGCCTTCATCACCGCTTCAAGCCGGCTCTTTGTATTCATTTTTCTGAAAATGTTCTTCATATGCGTTTTTACCGTTTCAATACTAAGATATAAACTAACTGATATTTGTTTATTGTCCTTCCCACCTGCAAGACAGGCCAATATCTGTTTTTCTCTTTTAGTGAGCCCGAAATCATCATATTCAACCTTTTTTGCTTCGTTCAAATTTAGTTCTATCCCAAGATCCAGCAAATATGGTGAAAAAATCTCGCGTCCTTCCTTAACAGAAATTATAATTTCAACCAAGTTGTCTATATTAGCTGTTTTCAGAATATAACCGTTAGCCCCGGCACTCATGGCTTCCCTGATATATTTGTCGTCATTATAAGTCGACAGTACAAGTATTTTCATATCGGGGAAAATTTTTCTCAGAACCCGGATAGCAGCTGTCCCTGAAAGGCCCGGCATGTCAATATCCAAAAGAGCGACATCCGGCACAAGAACTTTGATTTTCTCAATTGCGTCGAAACCGTTATCAGATTCTCCAATTACTTCGATATTATCTTTTGCATTAAAAGCAAGACTTAACCCCATGCGGAGGAGAGGATGGTCATCGGCGATGAAAATTCTGACGGGGCTTTCGTTTTCCATGGGAATCCTTGATTACATTACGTATTTGGTTTCAGCGATTCACATTAAATGTTTCAAAGTTGTTGCAATAGATATTTATAGAATTACCTCTCTCATTATAACATAGTTTTATCCGAAATATACATAACCCTAAAGGGTGGTTTTGGTAGTAAACACGTTTTTTTGAAGTGACACGAGATAGCAGGATTTTCCTCGCATTGAATCGCCCCTAAATCTCTAGGCACGCATGAAAGTCAGGGGGTCAAATACCCTTTTGACAAGAAGTAATCAAGAAAATATCTGCCCCCATTGATTTCTTTTATTTCTGACCCCTTCGTTATTTCTGCTGCTTCGGTCCCGGATCAGTTCGCTACTTCATAATCGCGTTTCATGGTGTACAACATCCGCAGCAGTTCGTATTCGAACGGAGAACCGGTCTGGCGGTAGCGGAAGGGAATGCGGTGCCGCTTGTCCACGGCCGAGGTTCCGGTAAATCCTACAGTGGCGCCGGTGTCATCGACCCATGCGGCGGGACCTGCCAGACTGAAAGATGCCGTGTCGGCAGCAAAGCCGACCGTGTCGCGAACATTGGATGGGCCAAGAACCGGCAGAACAATGTATGAGCCGTTACCCACACCGTAATGGGCGAGGGTCTGACCGAAGTCCTCGGTCTGGCGTACGAGCCCCCAGGTGCCGGCAGGGTCCCAGAGGCCGGCAACACCGACGGTACTGTTAATGATCAAGCGTCCCAGGGTAATGCCGACGGCCGTGAACTTGAGTTGGAAGAGGTTGTTGGTAAGGTTGCCGAATTCGTTTATATTGTCTATAGCGTTGGAAACCCGATCTTCGACATAATCCGGCAGGATAAATTCGTAGGAACGGACCACCGGAAGGAAGAGATACTCGTCAAAATAGTAGTTGAAGCGGTACACGCCACGGTTGAACCCCTCGATGGAGTCGCTCACTTCGAGGATACTGGTTCTTTCGTCCGGCACCACATCTTCGTAGGTGAGCAACGGGGGAACGGTACCTTGGCCGTTCTCGGGAAGAGTGCTGCATCCGCTTATCAGGAGCATGGCAGCAGCGAATACCATCACAAGCGACATCCTTTCACCTGCATATCCCATTCTCAGTTCTCCTTCCCGGTCAGAAATTCGATCATGAACGAAACCACGTCAGGATGAAGCATATTACCCATGTGACCGCCGGTGGGAAATATCCGAGCCCTGTCGCCGAATAGACCCTCCAGATAGTCGATCTGGCCGGGCATCAGGATAATGTCGTCCTCGTTGTGAATCAGCCCGATTTTGCCGCTGCTCCTGAGATAGGATTCGATGGCGTGAAGGTTCAGACGCTCCAGGAGGTCTTGCCGGGTCAGGTGCAGCTCCCGTTTCCGGCAGTAGGGAAACAAATACTCGTTGAAATAATCTTCGAACCGGGTGCGGTATGAGACCATGGCATAACGGGTCAGTGATGTCGATGCGGTAAGGTGTGCATTCTGCGAAATGATGTAACCGCCGCCGTTCATTACATCGGCGGTGAAGATCATGTTTGCCGAGCTCATCCGGAACGAAAGACCGATCAGGGCGGCCAGATTCTCCTCGCTCGGTGAAAGTCGCTTGTATGCCTTATAGAGAAAGTCTCCGCTCAGTTCCGTATGGCCCATTTCCTCGGTCACGGAAGCAAGTTTTACCAAGGCGTCCCGGAACCACAGGTCGAACTTCTCCATGCCGCCCGGAACATTCTCCACAAGCAGCAGGTCTAGGGCCGACACCGAATCATAGAGACTTACCGGCGGGTTGAGGAGCAGGACCCTGCGGAAATTGAAGCGCTTTTGCTGTTCGTCAAGCTTGGCGACGAACGCCGCATTGAAGGCGCCGAGGCTGTAGCCGGACAGCAGAAACTCCGACACGTCAATCGTGCCGCGCACCTTTTCGTAGGCGAGTTCCATGACCCGGTAGAGGTCCTTGGCATCATCGAAGGAGTCCCCCGGCAGACCGGTCGAGGCGTTCACCACGAAATCCATGTGGCTCGGCGAGGTGATGGAGATGACGTGGAATCCCCCCTGGTAGAACACCTTCTGGAGCTTTATCATGCGCGGGGAATTGTGGCTCGAGCCGGTACCGGCGATGACGAAGACGAGCGGTGCCTTGTGGTCCTGGTAGGTCAAGGTGCAGGGCAGCCCGTCCTCGTACCAGAATACCTCGGGAATTTCACGCGTGGGCAAAACCCGCAGGGTAAACTCTCTAGTGGGGACTGTTTCCGGCAGTTTTACTTCGAAGAATTCCGGCAACTCCATGACAGTTGCCTCGTAGGGATTGACGAATGGGTAGAAATAGGCTTGCGGCGCGGCCGTCGCGTTCCGCGTCCAGAACATACAACAGATCAGGAGTACCAAGGCGAAGAGTCGCGGCATCGTTTCCTCCGGAAAAATGGTTTATAAACAGCCTCAACCGGAACGGACCTCAGGGGGAAAGGCCAGCCTCTCGAAAATAGCGTTCTGCTCCCGGATGAAGGGGAATGGCAGTGACGCCGGCCGCCTCACCGGGTGTCAGCCCCGGCAGGACCGGGTGCTGACGCCGGAAAAGAGCAAAGTTGGTCATAACTTCCCGCACCAGACGGTAGACGGCTTCTTCCGCCATGTCGGCGCGTGTGAACAGAACAGCCCTGACGCCGATAGTCGCCACCGCCCCCTGGCACGCCAGGCGCGGATAATAGTTGGTGGGAACCACCGTGGGGGTCAGCAGCGGATACTCTGTAGTTACACGTGCGATGAATGCTTTATCGAGCGGAACCAGCAGCACCTTCCGCGTGCCGGAGCTTGCCTCCAGCACGGAGAGGTTTGGATGGCCCACCGTGTAGAGGTACGCGTCGATCTTGTCGTTTTGCAGATATTCGGAAGCAAGCGCGGCGGGATGCTCTGAGAGGGTAACGTCTTTCGGGTTTATACCGGATAGTTCGAAAAGAAGCGCGCCATATTCGTTATCGCTCGAACCGGGCGCTTCGATATTCACCCGTTTTCCTTTCAGGTCGCTGAACTGCCTGATGTCACGGTCGGCAGCCGCGACGATCGTTACGGTTTCCAGATGGAGACCGAGAACAGCGCGCAACCCTTCCCGGGGTTTTCCCTGCCAGGGTCCGATGCCTTTCACCGCATGCTGGAGGATTTCCGACTGGGCGATGCCGAAGGCGGTTTTCCCTTCAAAAACGTTGTCGATATTGGCCAGTGATCCCTGGGAAGAAACGGTGGCAATCCGCACTCCGTAATCGGCGGCTTTGCGGTTGAATATCTTGGCTATTGCGCTTGACACGGCATAGTTGGCTCCGGTGGTGTTTCCGGAACTGATGGCAACGGACGGTTGAGGGAATGCGGAGGCGATATTCGGTGCCAGCAGGACTGTCACCGTGGGCAGGAATAGCAAAGTGGCGTGCATGAAACGGGGGAAGTAAAGCATCAGCAATTTCCTCCTCGAGTAAATTGGAGGGCAGGCTACATATTTCACTTTATGAAGAAAGCAGCCCTGCCCCTAATTTTTGGGTCATGATTGCAACTTTGCAACTTGCTCCAAAACTTCCATGAAATCTGCCATCCGTGCCGCGACCTCCGGGTTTCTGTTAGCTCTCACCGTAAGTCGCTTCACTGCCGAACTGAGGGATGTGATATCGCGACCGGCTATTTTTGCAAGATCCATCAGCGTAGAAGATGTCCACTCACTCACACCCAATGCCGCCATGCTCCGCGCTTCTGAATACCAACGATTCTGACCTGGCTTCATCAACTCTTCGGGCGTGATCCTATAGAAACTTTCTACCACCTTGAGTACCGTATCAATATCCAGTTTCTTCTCAGATTGTGATCCGGCTTTACGCAAGACATCGTTAACGAAACAGTCTTCGCCGAAGACACGCGAGTCAACTCCTCCCACACCATGGAATTCATCCCTATGTCCATCAGAGTTACGTTCCCAGACATACTCCAGGAAGAGTTTTTTTGCTGTTGCCGGTTTTTTCGAGAACTGAGGAAGAACCTTCTCGGTGGTTAACCACGGGGTAGGATTGGCGCCCAGACAAGAACGGTGACTGCTCCATTCAGACTCTTCACACGTAGCCGCCATCCCGGATCGAACCGGATTCAGGTGAAGATATACCGTTAACTGGACAAGAGAAGAATCTGCATCGATCAGGACAGCTTTGTAGCGTCCCCGGAAAAGGTGGCCGACCCGGTTGTGTCGCCAGTTCACCCAGCGGGTATAGCGGTCTGAAAGATTCTGCATTATACGAGATAAAGGCTTCTCATCTACCTGAATTACCAGGTGGATGTAATTTATCATTAGACAATAAGCGTGGACACGACACCCGAAACGTTCGATTTTCTCCTGAACAAGCAGGTAAAAACGAAACCTGTCCACGTCGTCGAGGAAGATGTCTTGCCGGGCATTCCCGCGCAGCATTTTGTGATAACAT
>JAQUHM010000356.1 GCA_028683595.1 Geobacteraceae bacterium
CGACAGTAATAATGCGGGAAACTCCGGCTGCGGTAGCCCTGTCGATTATTGCGTTGAAGTCTGTCTGGAACTCTTTTCCCTCGATATGTGCGTGTGTGTCGATGAGTGTAAGTGACTCTGGCATTATAATGAACCTTCCGTTTCGGTGTGGGCTGCAGTGCCGGACAGACAGATTTGCAAGCACATCAGCTTTAAAAAACACTTATACTTGTACCATATTTTCATCCTCTGTGGAACCCTCTGTAGAACCGCCCTCTCCATACTTGTGCGGAGAGGGGTGGCTCTTGCAAATATAGGGTCGCCGTGCTATACGTTTTGATCGTATGCTGTTAATAAAATAAAACAACTTTCAGGTTCTTTCTCCCCTGTGGGAGACGGCTATTCAAGGAGAATTTTGTGCGCATAGCTGAGCGTATCCTTTCCGGGAAGCAATTTCTGTCCCTGGAGTTTTTCCCACCCAAAAACCCGTCAGACTGGCCAGCCTTTTTCCGTGTTGTCGACAAGCTCAAGGAACTTCAGCCCCTTTTTGTTTCCGTAACCTATGGGGCTGGCGGAAGCACCAGTGAAAATACCCTGGCAATCGTTACCCGCCTGAAACAGGAATTCTCTCTCGAACCGATGGCCCATCTTACCTGTGTCGGTGCCACGGAGAAGGGCATAGTTTCTTTTCTTGATAACCTGGCAGCCGTCGGTGTTGACAATGTTCTCGCTCTCCGGGGAGATCCACCTCAGGACCTGGGCATAGTGCTGCCCGAATCAAAAGATTTTGTCTTTGCTTCTGACCTTGTCTCCTTTATCAGGAAACATTATCCTTCAATGGGAATCGGAGTGGCTGGATATCCCGAAGGGCATCCTGAAGCAGCCAGTCTGGAGAAGGATCTGCAGTTCCTCAAGCGCAAGGTTGATCAAGGTGGCGATTTTGTCGTCTCCCAACTCTTTTTCGATAATGACTACTTCTGGGATTTTGTTCAGCGGGCGCGGGAGTTGGGTATTGAAAAACCGATTGTACCCGGCGTCATGCCCATCTTCAGTCTCAAGATTATCCAGAAGGTTGTGTCTCTGTGCGGCGCAACCGTGCCGGCTCAACTCCTCAGGGAGTTGGAAGAGGCTGATGCGCAGGGCGGGGCGGACGCGGTTCAGGCTCTCGGAATACGACATGCACGCAGTCAGATCCTTGGTCTCCTCAAGGGGGGCGCACCGGGTGTTCATCTTTATACCTTGAACAGGGATGATGCCTGCCTGGAGCTGATGGATGGAATTTTCTGATTTCTGAATCACTGACGTTGGTAGTATTCAGCAGATTGTTTCGTGGTATCTCCCGTTTCGGTACAGCTCTGCTGCAAGGAGGCTGGTTTGGATTCTGTATGGTTGGAATTACTCCTGGTAATCCTGCTTATTCTGGCAAACGGATTTTTCTCCGGATCGGAACTTGCCATCATCTCGGCTCGCAAAAGCAGGATTGCCCAATTGATGTCAATTGGAGACCCCAAGGCGAAGATTGTCGATTCCCTTCAGGATGATCCCCATCGTTTTCTGGCAACAGTCCAGATCGGTATTACCCTGGTGGGAACCATGGCTTCCGCTGTTGGCGGAGCCGCAGCGATTCAGTACATCAAACCGCTTTTTCTTAACGCTCCATTCGAGTTTATGCGACACGCGGCAGAACCCCTGTCCATAACTATTGTCGTACTCCTCATCTCCTATATTACCCTGATATTCGGTGAGCTGGTGCCGAAAACGGTTGGCCTCCAGTATGCGGATGCCATGTCACTCCGCGTGGCGAAACCAATTTTGTTTATTGCAACAGTCGGTTCCGTTGCAGTAACCTTTCTCGCTGCGTCCAACCGTGCCGTTCTGTCACTCATGGGCATCAAGGCTGAAGGGGGGCAGGCTTTCATTACCCGGGAGGAAGTGGAGCATATTATCCAGGAAGGTCAGGAAACCGGGGTTTTCAGTGCTACGGAGCGGGAGTTTATTGAGAATATTTTCGATTTTACCCACACGTGTGTGCGCGAGGTGATGGTGCCCCGCACGAGGATCGTTGGTCTCAACCTGGATACGCCACGCGAACAGATGCTGCAAACCGTGCTGGAAAACAAGTACTCTCGTTACCCGGTGTATCAGGGTTCCATCGAGGAGATTGTAGGATTTATCCATGGCAAGGATTTCCTTGGCAGCATGGTGAGTGAACCCGACTTTGAAGTTGAGACCATTATTCGTCCGCCTTTCTATGTGCCCGAGTCGAAGAAGGTCAACAGTCTCCTGAAAGAGATGCAGCGGAAAAGGATGCACATGGCCATGGTGGTTGATGAATACGGAGGTATCAGCGGCTTGGTAACTACCGAAGATCTTTTGGAGGAACTGGTTGGAGAGATCGAGGATGAGCATGATGTGGGCGAGCCCGGAAAGGTTCAACGGCTGGCGGACGGCAATTTCATCGTTGATGCAATGATCTCACTATCCGATCTGACAGATTTTCTGGATATCAAGCATGAGGAAGACCTTCACTACGACACGCTTGCCGGTCTGATCCTGGACAGGCTCGGAAGATTTCCGGAAAAGGGTGAGAAGCTTATGGTTGACGGGCTAGAAATGGTTTGCGAGGAAGTTACCAAGACCGCCATTCTGAAGGTAAGGATACAGAAAACAGAGGCAACGTAACCTGTCGTCGGGAAGATCTCCCGCAAAGCTTGATGAACGGATGGCCCATGGATCGCCGACTTTTTTTTGCGCTGATGAATTTTTTCTTTCTTCTCGGTTTTTTGTACCTGGTCTATCGAATCCTTGCCCCTTTTCTTGATACGCTCGGATGGGCCGGTGTCATAGGCATTGCCACCTATCCCCTCTACCGCAGACTCAGGAACCGGCTGCCCGGACGAAGTACGATGGCAGCATCAATCATGACACCACTGGTGGTCATAACCCTGGTTGTTCCCTTTATACTTTTCATCTTTGTCCTGGGCGGAGAGTTGACCCAAGTCTACCAGTACCTCGAAAAGGTTACTGCCGGCGGTGGTCCCGATGTTCTGGGGACCTTGTCCCGCAATTCCGTTGTCCAGCCGGTTCTGGAAAGGATTCAACCCCTACTGACTATGCTGGATATCGAGGTCAGTAATACCCTGCTCCCGGCACTGAAAAAACTCGCAGCATTTCTGCTCGGTTATTCGACCGCAATCCTCAAGAACTTCTTTCTCATGATCATCAAGCTGGTTCTGATGGTCATCACGCTCTTTTTCCTCTACCGAGACGGCGAAGCATTTTTGCAAAGACTCCTGTTCGTGCTGCCCCTGGAGGAAGCTGAAAGCGATGCCCTTCTCGATACGGTTAGACGCGTGCTCTCGGCAGTCATCTATGGTATTCTGCTTACTTGTCTCGTACAGGGCATCCTTGGCGGAATCGGCTTCTGGTTCAGCGGGCTTCCCTCTCCGATCTTGTTCGGGGCGCTTATGGCGGTTGCAGCACTGGTGCCTGTGGTCGGTACAGCCCTGATCTGGCTCCCTGGTGCTCTCTGGCTCATTGCCGGTGGTAAAGTAGTTATGGGAATAGTACTTCTTGTCTGGGGGATGTTCGTAGTGGGGATGATCGACAATCTTCTCCGCCCGCTTTTCATCAGCGGGAGAGCTCATCTCTCGCTTTTTATTATTGCGCTTGGCGTACTCGGTGGCGTCTTTGCCTTCGGTCCTCTCGGAGTGGTTACCGGACCCATAATTCTTGCTTTATTCCTTGCCGTCTTTGAAATTTATGTACGAAGGGTTTTTCCCGGGGGATCTTCTTTCCGGGAAAGCGGTGAGGAATCCCGCAGAGATTGATTCGGGAATCTGTTTGAAAAGCATGAAAGAATTCTTCCCGGAATGGCGTGGCTGTCCCGGGATTTTCTTATCGTTTGGCTGGAGTCTTTCCCTTGGTGTCGAAAGCCACGGAGGTTATGATGGTTATGG
>JAQUHM010000357.1 GCA_028683595.1 Geobacteraceae bacterium
GATGGGATCGCCGATGTGGTCAGCAAGATGGATTTGTCGATCGGGAAGGATTTCGATATCATAACAATCAGTTTTAAAAACCGCCTTTTCTCTTTCCTGCATCTAGTGGCCTCCTGTCCGGTCATTGCCGGATAGCTTTTCGGGGAGAGTACCTTGCCCGGAGTCGGAATGACCCCAGAAATAGCATATTTTCCAGTGGTTTTTCAAGTTTATCTTTGAAAGGTTGACAGGTTGAAGAGTGAAGGCTGAAGGCAAAGACAAAAGAATGAAAGATTTTGAATTTGCTTTTCCTTCAGCCTTCCACCTTCAGTCTTCAATCTGAACGTCCGGCAGCGACATGAGGTGGCGCCGCAGCCAGTCCAGGGCGGTAAAGGCGGTCATTCTCCTGATCCTTTCCCGGTCTCCGTTGAACTGGTACCTCTTTGCCGTGCAGTCGGAACGTCCGGCCAGGGCGAGGAATACCGTTCCCACCGGCTTTTCTTCGCTGCCTCCCTCCGGGCCGGCGATGCCGGTCACGGCCAGGGCGATATCGCTACCGCTGGCTTTGCGGATGCCGCGGGCCATGGCCATGGCTGTGGTGGAGCTTACCGCGCCTTCCTTTTCCAGCAGTTCGGGCAATACCTGGAGGCGGCGAATCTTGGTATCGTTGCTGTAGGTAACAGCCCCTTCAAGGAAATAGGCAGAGCTTCCGGCAAGATCGGTAATCCTTGCTGCGATGAGTCCGCCGGTGCACGATTCCGCAAGGGAAAGGGTAACCCCTTTTTTCCTGAAAAGTGACGCCACTACGGTATCGATTGTTTCTCCTCCTTCGGCGACCAGATGGTCTCCGAGTTGTTCCCGGACCTTTTCGGCGGTTGTGTCGAGGAGTTCCCTGATGCGGGCCTCATTCTCGCCCTCTGCCCGCAGCTTTACCTCAACTTCCGGAAAACTGACGCAGTAGGCGATGGTCAGACCTTCCCGTGGGCGGGCCAGCTCCTTTATCCGGTTTTCGACATGGGTTTCGGAGAGGCCGAGAACCCGCATGACTCTCGTTTCGATAGAGGTTTTCTGCTTTGTCCGCGAAAGGATAAAGGGTATGACGGTTTCATCCAGCATCCGTTTCATTTCCACCGGGACACCGGGAAGAAAGAACAGGAAGCATCCCTTATGGGGGATGATGAAGCCGCAGGCGGTTCCAATAGGGTTAGGCACCAAAGTGATCTTGGTGGGAAGCAGGGCCTGTTTTTCCGTTGAGGGGAGCATCTCCCTGTTCATAATGCGGTAGCGCTCCTTCAGGTGTGCAAGAGCGTCTTCGTTCAGTACCAGACGCCGAGCGGTGGCACGTGCCGCGGAGCGGGCTGTGAGATCATCAACGGTTGGCCCGAGCCCACCGGTGGCGATCACGAAGTCGTTGTGAGAGGCCAGCATCTCGATGGCATCCATGATGTCCGGTTCGTTGTCGCCGACGCAGAGATGACGGCGGAGCTGGAATCCTGACTCATAGAGGCGGGAAGCGATATGGGCCACATTCGTGTCGACGATTTCACCGAAGATGACTTCGTCACCGATAGAAAGAGTTGATATGTTCATAGGAACCTCAGCAACAGATGAAGAGAGATGCAGGCGTAGACCCCTGCGATCACGTCGTCGAGAACAACACCGTAGCCGTTCTTCACATTGCGATCGAAGAAGCGTGCCGGCGGGATCTTGGTAATATCAAAGAAGCGGAACAGGAGAAATCCGGCGACAATTGACAGCCAGGAAGGGGGAACTGCCGTCATGGTGATTAAGTAGCCGATGACTTCATCAATAACGATCTTGCCGGAATCCTTTTCTCCGAAGATTTTCTCCGCGTGTCCCGATGCCCAGCAGGAAAAAAAGAAAAAGGCCAGGAGGGTGAGGAGGTAGAGTGGCAGGGAGAGGGGTGACAGGATCAGGTAGAAGGGAATCGCACCCAGAGTGCCGACTGTTCCTGAAGCAAACGGACTGAAACCGGTGCCGAACCAGCTTGCAAAAAGAACGATGAATTTTTTCACGGCTCCCAGGTCTCCCTTTCAATTATTTTGTAGACATCCTGCAAGGGAATACCCCTGACCTCGGCAATCCGGCGACATTCCTCGAACTCCGGGGCTACACGCACCAGGGCCGAATCATCCCGGATCACTTTGACCCGTACCCTGCCCAGACTCGTGTCCCGCTCTTCCAGGGTACGGTGAAGTTTGAGTCGGGTTGCCGGATAGTGGCGCACGCCGATGGCGCTTGTTTCTGTCAGGAGCATACGAGCGAGCTTTTCCAGCAGGGCTGGAGGGGAGAGGATCGTGATACAGACCCCGGGACGGTTCTTTTTCATCTGCAGTGACGAAAAGGCCACATCAAGAGCGCCGGCCGCCATGAGGCGGTCCATGAGGAAGCCGAGGATTTCCGGGTTCATGTCGTCGACATGGGTTTCCAGGACCCGGATCTCGTCTCCCGGCAGCTGGGAAGTTTTCTCTCCCAGCATGACACGGAGGATGTTCGGTGTGTCCGGGAAGTCCCGATCTCCTGCTCCGCTTCCCACTTCCGTGACGGTAAACGGCGGCGGAGTGCCGAAGCCGGAGCAAAGGGCTGCCAGAATTGCTGCGCCGGTCGGGGTTACCCTTTCGCCGCAACCCAGTTCACCGTGTACCGGTATGCCTTTAAGAAGTTCGGCGGTGGCCGGAGCCGGAACCGGAAGCCTGCCGTGGGCTGTCTCCACATACCCGCTACCCAGGGGCAGGGAAGATGCGTAGACTTCTTCGATCCCGAGAAAATTAAGACAGAGGGATGTCCCGACGATATCAATGATGGAGTCCAGGGCGCCGACTTCATGGAAGTGGACCCGGCCCAGTTCAACGCCATGGACCTTCGCTTCCGCTTCGGCGAGGCGGCGAAATATTTGTCCCGCTTTTGCCTTCACCTCGGACGCAAGAGAACTCTGCTCGATCATTCCGGCAATATCGGCATAGTGGCGGTGCGGCTGGTCTTCTGTGACGCGAACACTGAACTTCATTGCCCGGATGCCGTGGCGACAGGTTTCTTCCGCAGAAAGGGAATATCCTGAAAGGGAGATGGGCAGCCGCGCCAGTTCCTCTTTGAGGAACTGGCAGGGAACTCCCAGGTCGATGAGCGCCCCAACAGTCATATCGCCGGAGATCCCGGCAAAGCAGTCGAAATAGAGAATCTTCAAATTATCACCTTTAGATTTGGGGGCTGGGGTCTGGAGTCTGGGGAAAAACCGGAGTGCGCTCACCCAAACCCAAATTTCCAGTCCCTAATCCCTAGTCCCTTGCTTTTTTACTCTTTCCTGTTCATCAGGCTTGCGGCATACCCGGCACCGAAACCATTGTCGATGTTCACCACCGTAACGCCGGAAGCGCAGGAATTAAGCATTCCCAGCAGGGCCGCGATGCCGCCGAAAGAGGCGCCGTAACCGACTGAAGTGGGTACGGCGATAACCGGCCGGTTCACCATACCGCCTACCACAGAGGGAAGGGCGCCTTCCATCCCGGCCACCACAATCAGGACCGATGCGGAAAAAATGAGGTCTTTCCTGCCGAGAAGTCGATGAATGCCCGCCACTCCGACGTCGATCAGCTGTTCGACCTCGTTTCCCAGAAGCCTTGCCGTGACAACCGCTTCGGCGGCCACCGGGATGTCCGACGTGCCGGCAGAGATGACGAGGATTGTGCCCCTGCCTTTGATGTCGACCGGATTCTGCTCGATGGTAAGGCAACGGGCGTCTTCATGGTAGCGGGCCAGCGGGAAGTCCTCGGTAATCTGTCGTGCCGTGTCAACACTGAGCCTGGTTGCCAGGACGTTGCTTCCCTTGGCAACAAGGGCTGCGATGATCTGCCGGATCTGGGAGACACTTTTGCTCTCTCCGAAGACAACCTCGGGAAACCCCTGGCGGAGGGCACGATGATGGTCGAT
>JAQUHM010000358.1 GCA_028683595.1 Geobacteraceae bacterium
CAAAATTCGGTGATCAATTACGACAACGGCACGCTTATAGTTCCCTGCAAAAGTGGCTCACCGTTTATAGTAAGAATAGCGTGAGAACGGACGCAAGTTTTCTCTTTGACACCAAGACATATCATGGTATTCTGTTATCATTTTGTTACCAATATGTTCAGTATGCCGCCAATAAATTTGCTCTCATCATATATTCAAGGGAAATTCACCGGGACAGAGTATGCATGGCAATGGATGACATTCTACCGGGCACTGTCCAAAGGGAGATCCATGAAGAAACTAAGAGTTTTGATTTCAACTATTTTTTCCACAACAATTCTACTTTTAATCCAGGTACCTTGTCACGCTGCCGAGACCGCTTTCAAGGAAATTGTCCAGGACTCAATTTACGGCGGTTTGGCGGGAACAGTGGTCGGGGCGGCCGTACTGGCCTTTTCCCATAAACCCGGTGACCATCTGGAATATATGGCATATGGTGCTGCAGCAGGGGTCTTGGGCGGAGCGGCCTATGGTTACTTCAGTTCCCGTGCCCTTGTCGAGGTTGACAATGGAAAAGTAAAATTCGCCATCCCGACAGTGATGCCGGACGTTCAAGACTCCTCGAGAAAAAGCTCTGTCGTTATAATGACAGAGCTTGTCAAAGGCAATTTCTAGTCGTTGTTTGAAATTTCAGGAGATTGCATCAGAACGAAAAAGCACAACGAAAGGGGCGAATTCATTTCGCCCCTTTCGTTGTGCTTTTTCGTATGAAGGAATGTCTGCAAAGAGTTTAGAAGACTGTTTTATTCCTTTTCGCTGTATGTCCGTATCGAGGCAACGCTCGACCAGTCATAATACGTGTTAATATTCTTGCCATCATTCTCTTCGAAGAAACGTACAAACTCCTCACCCAGAAACAGTACCGCGTCTTCGTAGACCCTTCCTTCATTGACTTGAATCTTGATACCTTTTCTCAGTTTTCTCGACAGACTCCCGTGCAGAGGCATCGACGCATACTCGAATACTTTTTCCCATGTTGCTTTCATGTTTCCTCCTGTTTGCGTATTGTTGCTGCTCCAGAAACAAAAAAACGCCAAGCGAGAATAAATTCGCCGGGCGCCATTACCCTGACTGACCATGTGATTTTTCGTAGTCTCATTCATACTTCACTAAAAAGCATTATTCCCCATTCGGTAGAGCAAATATATGCAGTTCAGCAAGCATGTTCCTGAAATATATACCATGCTTCTCTGAGAGGTCAAGAGTCAGGAATGATCTGTCGGAACTCCTTTTGGGCAATACTGCACACGTTTCCTTCGTAGTCAAAAAAAGGGCGCGGGAACTTGTGGTCACTTGATCAAGCGCGAGGATGAAACCCGTCTCGTTTTCTTTCCGTCGACCTTACATCATTTGGGATCATCTTTATGGTGGATTCGATCCATAACGTTGTCTATGACGCCAAGCAGGGTTTTTTGGCGTTTAACAAACTCTGTGCGCCCGACCTCTCCGATTGGCATCCCGATAGTTATTTTATGGGAAGCGCTTTTTCGAATTCCCAGCAACTGGCTTGGATAGACGCTCCGATACCCAACAATCAGATAACTTACCATACAGGCAAGAGCGGCATGGGGGGCAATACCCGGGCCAAAAAGCTCGATTGCCATAACTGATGCGGCAATGGGGGTGTTCGCGGCACCCGCCAAAAGCGCTGTCATACCGATAGCCGAAAATATTGCCAGATTCGGTTCGTGAAAGATTTGACCAAATAGATTGCCTGCAGCAGTACCTATATAAAATATCGGGGTTACAATTCCGCCGCTGCCTCCGCAACCCAGTGTGATTGAAGTGGCGATGCTTTTCCAAAAGACCGCACCTATCGGCATAACATTGCCCTTGAGTCCCGCATCAATGGAATCAAGCCCCAAGCCCAAATAGCTGGGGGAAAGAAACTTTCCGATCACGATCAGCAGAGTTCCTCCGAGGAGGGCCTTCAGGGTGTAATGCCATGGCAACCAATCAAAAGCCCTGTGACTGAACTTCATGGTCTCTATAAGAAAAAGGGCGATAAGACCGCACCACATGCCAAGAAGGATTATTTCCAGGAATTTCCCCCCTGAAAGCAGGGGGCCCACAAAGGTCACATGCTGCGAATACTCAACCCCCATCAGGGTTGCCACATGGAACCCGATTATGCCTGCCACAAAGGAAGGAAAAAGTACTTCATACATCATGCTACCCAGCACCAGTACTTCAAGTCCGAACAGTGCACCGGCGACCGGTGTCCCGAAAACAGTTGCAAACCCTGCACTTATTCCGCAGATAACAAGCTTTTTACGGTCAACGTTATCCAACCGCAACAGACCACCAAATGCCGAGGCAAGTCCCGCACCGATCTGGGCACAAGGGCCCTCTTTCCCTGCCGAGCCTCCACAGGCAAGGGTAATAACCGTCGCAACGAGCTTGACCGGCACAACCTTTAAGGGAATCTTGCCCATGTGCTTATGGACAGCCTCGATTACCTTTTCCGTTCCATGCCCCGCGGCATCGGGAGCCAACCACTTGACCAGGAAGGCGCTTGCAAGGATTGCCAGAGGCAATGAAAAATAGTAATTGGGGATTTTTACCAATTCTGCCGATGTCCATGCCAGAGAACGGAGAAAACACGCTGTCGCCAGACCTGCCAAAGCACCAACAATGGCAGCATAGACTGTCCATTTGATCACACTTGCAAAGAGTGTGACTTCCTCGTAAAATTTGTTTTTCATTTTTTCCACATGTCTAAAATAATGTAAAATACTTACAAATATCAGCTAATTGACCGCTCGCTACGTATCAGCACACAGCCCAAAATAAAACTGGAAAGGGGTCTCCCCT
The DNA here is from genome assembly GCA_028683595.1 of Geobacteraceae bacterium. GTDB lineage: Bacteria > Desulfobacterota > Desulfuromonadia > Geobacterales > Geobacteraceae > RPRC01. Next base: position 2,854 of record JAQUHM010000358.1, read on the forward strand.
TCCCAGAAAGTACTTTCTCGTTTATCTCAGCCGCTATCAGTCACTGAAACACTTACTCATCTCTGTGTTATTTTATGTTGCTGAAGTTTAAGAGTTATTATTTGTACACAAACTAACTATTGTCAACTACTTTTTAAGGAATGTTATAATAACGTAAACCGGTTGGTTAGGGAATAGCTAACTTCTCATTTACTACCGTCAGGCATTGCAGAGGCAGCTATCGTAATGTAACGTTTTGCTGCAGGATTTTTTTCAATTCCTCTTCATTTTGCGGAGAGAGGGAAGTACGCAGCAGAGTCCCGCTGAATTTGCTTAACTCTTTCGCCACTTCGTCTGAAAGCCCTTTGGATACGACTACAAAGATGGCCGAACTGTCCGGTATCAATGTGTCGGCAACACCTTTGATGAAATCTTCTTTGATACCTATTTTCTCCACCAGTTTGACAATCTTGCCGACAGCCGCACCAACTACGCCTCCTACCAAAGTGCCCATGAGCGGATTGAGGCACACCGCACCGATCAACAACCCACAGCCGCCTCCCACCGCAGCATCGGCCATTACCAGAACACTAGAATGCTTTATCGCAATTGTCCCGTCTTTTTTCCGTATCGCCACTGCTGCGTCTTCAAGGCCAATCAGATGCAACTGCTCCAGCTTCAGGAGGTCGAGAAGGACCTCGTCAGCGGTAAACTGTCCATTGAATCCGGCAACGATTAAATCTCTCATTTTGAACCTCCTCAAGGACACCTGCTGTCCAGTAAAAAATGGTATTTGTGTTATACTTCTATCCTATTAGAGAATTGGATTAAAGCAAGGTTGCCGTCAAAATCTGCATCTTTTCTTTAACGCTCTCTGGAAATTACTATTAAAGCATGAGTAGATCCAGCCGATAAGATTTTTAAGCAGAAGCATGTAGACGCATAAAATAAACAGCTGCAGAAAAAACACTCTTTTCTTCCAGACACGTAAAGAACGTACGGTCGCACCGGAAACTCCACAGGTTTCATTGGCAATAATAAGTTTCTTTGCTCAAGACCAGATGTAATCAATACGACCGACAGCATTCCGGAGC
>JAQUHM010000359.1 GCA_028683595.1 Geobacteraceae bacterium
GCCTGGGCATCACGAACATCACGCAGAGTGGCCAGAAGCATCGTCTCCTGCCGCTGTTTTTCAATCTGCTCACGGTGCAGGGCATTCTCTTCTTCAGGGGAAAGAAACTGCATCCCGTCAAGCTCCAGCCGCATCGCCTCCAGCTTTTTACGCTGTTCCGTTGTACAGAGGTGGACTTGGATGGAAATCTGGCTGTAGATCGCGGTACCGGTGATCTGTTCCAGGATCGGAGCGCGCTTATCGGGGGTCGCCTGAAGAAAAGCGGCAAATCCCCCCTGGGCCAGCAGCATCGAACGAGTGAATCGCTCAAAGTCCATGCCGGTGACCTCTTCCACCTTTTTTGCCACGGCAGCGAGTTTCGATTCAATGATCTTTCCGCTTCCGGCCTCAACGATCTCGTGTTTCGGCAATTGTAATGGCCCGTCCGCACGCTTGCGCGAACGGTGCTGGCTCCAATGGCAACGAAAGCGTCCCTTGGCCGTTTCAAAGGCAACCTCGGCATAACATTCGCCCGTTTGCCGCGAGATGATTTCGTTGTCGTTCTGGGTTATTTTGCTGAGACGCGGGGTCTGGCCGTAGAGAGCCAGACAGATAGCATCAAGGATGGTGGTTTTCCCGGCGCCGGTTGGTCCGGTAATGGCAAAAATACCGCTGGAGACATAATCGGGATGGGTAAAATCGATATGCCATTCACCGGCCAGAGAATTCAGATTTTTGAAAGACAGCTGCAGAATTCTCATTATTCTCCCCGCAGATCCTCTTCATGCAAAGCGAGAACCGCCTCCCGAAAAACCGCAACCAGTTCGCCCTGCTGTTCCGCAGGCACCTCGTGGGCTGCCAGGCAGCGCACAAATACGTCGTCGACCGTGAGATCATCCAGGGTCTCCTCAGCCGCCATGCGCTTCAATGCCCGCTCCACCAGTTGCATGTTCTTTGAGCGGAGAATTTCCAGGAACGTTCCATCGACCAGTTCCAACAACCGGTCCTGCAGATCACCGATGACCTCGTCTCCTTCGTAAACAACCTCCAGCCAGACCGGTACGGAGTCTTTCTTCAGTTCCGCAATCCGCTCCGTGATACGGGTCCAGTTGCCTCGCACCGTTGCCAGCGGCTGAAAACAGGGCACGGCAATTTCCTGTACTGAGACATCGCTGCGATCCACATTCAGCACCAGAACGATCTTGCCCTGCCCAGCCTCGCCAAAGCTCATCGGCAACGGAGACCCCGAGTAGCGGCGTACATTCGAGTTACTGACGCGTTGTGCTACATGCAGGTGCCCAAGAGCCAGGTAGTCGAAACAATCGGGAAAGATATCGGCAGTGACTTGTCCAAGAGCCCCTACATACAGTTCACGCACTCCATCACCTTCAATTGTCCGACCGCCGCTCGTGAAAAGGTGGCCCATGGCAACAATGGGGAGACCTCCTCCCAGTGCAGCACTTTTGGCCATGGCAGCATCACCCACTTTTCTGTAATGGTCGCGAATTCCCTCAACCAGCTTGCGCCCTTTGTCCTCAAAGGTCTCGCCAGCCTCGGCGTGGCGAATATCCCGGTCACGCAGATAGGGAACGGCGCAGACTATCATTTCCGGTTTGCCGTCGGCATCATTGAGAACCACCAACTCGTCTTCCGCTGCCTCGGCCATGCAGCCGACAACATGGACGTTGAGATGGCGCAACACCTCGCGAGGTGCATTGAGGAGAGAGGGAGAATCGTGGTTACCCGCCGTGACCACCACGTGACGGCAGTCAGCGCCGGCACAACGGCACAAAAAGCGGTAGTAAAGCTCCAGCGCCCGATTGCTGGGTGTGCCGTTGTCAAATATATCCCCGGCCACCAGCAGTGCCTCGATTCTTTCGGTCTCAATACAATCGATCAGCCAGTCGAAAAAGTGCTCAAATTCCCGGTATCGTTTTCGGCCGTACAGAGCCCGCCCGATATGCCAATCCGATGTATGCAGAACTTTCATGTAATAACAGCCCTTTGTTTCGCGACACACTACAAATAAGACTTTGAAAAGGAAAGTACCGAAGAGCGCACATGCAGAACTCTTTGCATCTGTCCGAGTCAGTTCCCTCTTATTCTGACTCGTTATCACCGCGGAATTGCCACATTTTTTATAACAAGTGCCCCTAGCAAGTGCAAGGAGAAAGTGGGAGGGATACTATGAGCGACAACGATCTTGAGGAACTATTCTCAAACGTTTCCAGTCAACGATACATGATTTATTTCAGGATAATTTCACAACAGTTCATTTCCATAACGACAACCATCGCCTTGAATTATTGCACTCCGTAATCAGGGACTGCTTGACCTCAATTTCACTGATGGGGCATGATAGTAGTCACAGATCCCACTCTGTCGCATTTCAGACATTCAAAAAAGAAACAACACCAAAATTCTTCGCTGGTGCTTGACGCACAATTCATGAATGTTAAAGTGAACCGCAGCCATGGAACTTAATGTCCTCAATCGGATTATCCTTTGTCAGGAGGTTATACATGAGGAAACTGTTTCCCATTCTAGTGATTCTAACGTTTGTAGGCGGAATGTCATTAACGGCCCGTGCAGAAAATGAAAAACCAATAAAAATGGAAATATTGTCTGCATTCGATGTCACCACTTTAATGAAAGACGGTTCCAGCGATGCCGATATCGCATAATTATTAGCGGAGCAACGCGATATCGACAGGTCAGCTGTACCATTAAAAGGGAAAACCGACCAACAGATAATTTATTACTTGTTAACGTATACCAAACCGAAGGGCAAGGTTCCGGACCTTGGAAAAACCGTTGTCCATAAAGCACAGGGAGACACGGACCTGAAGGGGGGGCAATACGAAAGAGCCGCCACAGAATATAGTCTTGCCATCAACTTTTCGAATAATGATTACCAACCATACAAATCTCGGGCAGACAGTTATACAGAGTACCTAAAGGCGAAGCAGGCAACTTCGCAGAAAGCCGGCACCGAAGAAGACAAGCCGGGCTTGTCCGAAAAAACGAGAAGTTTGTTATGCAACAGCATCTATAATGATAATGACTATCATTTTGCCTCCATATTAAATAACAGACAGGTCCAGTCCGGCATCCTGGAAATGGACCGGTTGAGAGACAGGATGCAGGAACTGCGTGACAATCCTGATCCAAGCGTTGATTACAAGAGAAAGTCCTACGAAAATATTCTGAATATGCGACTCCTGCAACAGGTTTACTATCGCCAGAGAGAGGCGTATCAGGCAGGAGTGAACCTCAGAAAGGCACAAACGGAATACAATACCGTCTGCACGGATGAGGAAGCGAACCGCAAAAATCTGGTCAGACTCGCAAGGAATACAACGAGAGACAAGAAATGGGTAAAATTCGGAGAGAAAGAAGACGAGTCCTATTTCTACGACAAGTCTAATCTTCTAAAATCAAAAGGAAAAGTGACAGTGATGTTCCTCAAGGAAAACACCTATGACGAAAAATCCTATCAGCTCACAAAGCTTTCGCTGGACTGCACGAAAAAGACTTACACCACATTGGAGTATTTCGGTTATGATGGAGACGGCAAGCAGGTGTTTCAAAAAACGTTTAAGAATCCCGCCAGCAAAGCTGGCCATCAAACCGCTTGATACGGTTGAATTCGGCATCAATCTGGGTCGTCAACAAGGGTGCCTGGGGGCGATTGGTTTCGCGGGCTGGTAGGTGGCACCAACAATGACAACTCAAACAGCGTAGCCGGACTGGATTTACGGGTAAGACTACCTTTCTTGCGCAACACGGAAGGCAATTTCGACCCGAACGGGACTCTCCAGGCCGTCGAACGCAAAAACGCCGTACGTGTTCTCTGGCAGCTCCCGGTTCACGGAGACTTCGATATGCAAGTGATGTACGGATGGGAACGGATCAACAAGGTGAACCTGGTGGGTGGAA
>JAQUHM010000360.1 GCA_028683595.1 Geobacteraceae bacterium
AAGAGGGCTTTTGGCGCATCGCCGCCAAGGATTTCGACCTTGGCGCGGTTTCCGGAAAAAGCCGTTATTTCTCCGCTGCTTTCCCGCAGGAGGGTGGTGGAAAGCCGGACACCGACTTTAACTTGTTGGCCATCCTTGAAATAGAGTTCGTAATTGATCTTCTTTTTTATCATTCGTTTCGAGCCCACCTGACCATCTCTCAAGCACGTTTTCAGCCCTCTGTGAGCAGGGAATGTATGCACTTGTTCATAGCGGTCAGAATAGCAGAAGATGTTACCATGGATTACACGACACAGACAAACAAAAATCTGTCCGTGGGGGACTTAGGGAACAGTGCACTATCCACTGTTTGACTGCTGCTTCTGTTGGCTTTTACGGTGGAAATCCCGTTCAAAATATTGACATGGATACATGTATTGGCGGTTTGTTTAATAAAAACGGTATGTTATGTGTGACAATATGCGGCATGTTTGTTGCTTTGCTTATTGCAGGTACCCCGTTGACCAGTATTCAGCATATGAATTCCCCTAAGTCCGATAGACTCCTGGTACTTTCTAATGGCTGGGCGGACCAATGAGTAATGCTTTGGAGACATACACCCTGGAGATTTCGCGGAATCCAGAAAACATAGATGCGTACCTGCGCTTGGGGCACGTCCATCATGAAATGGGGCAGCATGCCGCTGCCGTTGACATTTATGATCGGGCGATTGCGCAAGGACTCTGCACGGGCGCTTTGTATCATAACCGCGGAAATTCTCTGCTGGAGTTGGGGAGATGGGAAGAGGCTATCGGAAGTTATCGGCAAGCTCTCCGTCTTATGCCGAACTTTGCGGAGAGCTACGTTACCATTGCAACGGCCCTCCAATCGTTGCGAAAGCCCTACGAAGCAATGGCAAGCTGCCACCGGGCTTTGGCAGTCGATCCGAATTGTGCCGAGGCGCATTGGAATCTTGCTCTGGCTCTCCTGCAGGTCGGAGAATTTGCCCAAGGATGGCAGGAGTTTGAGTGGCGCTGGAAAAAACAGGGATTTACCTCCAGACTTCGAACGTTTCTTCAGCCTTTGTGGGATGGCGCGCCCCTCGGAAACAGGACTATCCTCATTCATGCCGAACAGGGCTTCGGGGACACATTCCAGTTTGCTCGCTATCTTCCGCTCCTGGCAGCGCAGGGCGGCACGGTGATAGTTGAGTGCCCCGCATCCCAGAAGACCGTGCTTGCGGGAGTTCCTGGAGTTTCCTGTTGCGTTGCAACAGCTGAAGAACTCCCGGACTTTGATTGTCATCTGCCGGTTATGAGCCTGCCGTGGCTTTTTCAAACCAGACTTGAGACGATTCCCCTAGCTTTGCCCTATATTCTCCCTTCTTTGGAAGCTTTGACATCCTGGACGGAGAAGTTTACTGCTACCGATACATTTCGGGTGGGCCTGGTATGGGCAGGAAGGAAAAAGCCCGATCCCAACAGGACCTGTTCCTTTGAAAACTTTGTGACTCTTGCCGAAATATCCGGGGTTACCTTTTATTCCCTGCAGCTTGAAAACGAGATGTCCGGCCCTCTTGAAGCCCGACAGGGGCTCTGTCTGATTGACCATACGGCTGAGATCCGAGATTTCTGTGACACTGCTGCGTTGATAGCCAATCTTGACCTGGTCATTTCCATCGATACTGGTGTCGCCCACCTGGCGGGTGCCCTTGGCAAGGAAACCTGGGTGCTTCTGCCCTATGCCGCGGATTGGCGCTGGATGCTGAATCGGGATGACTCACCCTGGTATCCGGCCATGCGGCTCTTCCGTCAGGAGAATGCCGGCGACTGGCAGTTAGTAATAGCTTCCGTAAAAGAGGCTATGATCTCGAGAGTCAGGAAGTACCACGAAGAAAGGGGGAGCCGTTCTCCGGATCTGAAGTCGGCTTATGTCGAGGGACTTTCCCTTCTCCAGTCTGGAAAGGTGGACAGGGCAGAAATACCACTAGTTCGCGCGTTTTTGCTGAATCCTCACATTCCCGAAGTTCTCAACGCCATCGGCGTTTTATGCAGGGAAAAAGGTATGCAGCATGAGGCGCTCCGGTTTTTCCAAGACGCTGTGGCGTATGATCCGGAGTATGCGGACTGCCACATCAATCTAGGGAATGTTTATTTCAGTGACGATCGCCTGGGAGAGGCTGAACGCGCATATCGAAATGCCTTGCTTGTGAGTCCTGAAGATGCGCGGGCCCACCAGAATCTGGGAGTCGCTCTCCAGGCGTTGGGCAGGCTTTCCGAAGCGGAAGCCTCATTCCGGGCGGCTTTGAAAATTGATCCCGGTTACAAAACAGCCCGCTGGAACCTTGCTGTTTTGTATCTCATGACCGGTAACCTTGTGGAAGGCTTCCAGGAATTCGAAGCCCGTTTCAGCAAAAACGAACCGGTACCGGTTCTTCATGCTGACCGGCCGCTCTGGGATGGTTTTTCATTTGCGGGAAAGACGCTTCTTGTTCATGCAGAACAGGGTTTCGGGGATACTTTCCAGTTTGTGCGCTACCTTCCCCTGGTCGCGGAGCGGGGTGGAAAGGTTCTTCTTGAATGCCAGCACGAGTCGCTTCGTGATATTCTAACTGCTTCCCTGCGCGGCACGGCATTCGTTTATGTACGTGGAGAAACTCTTCCCGAGGTTCATCTGCAGGTGTCACTTCTGACTCTTCCCCGTATCTTCGGCACTACCCTGGAGACAATTCCCGCTTCACTGCCCTATCTTGAGCCGCTGGCTAAGGACCTGGGAACATGGAGAGAGCGATTGAGGGCTGATAGCGGCTTCCGAATCGGACTTGTCTGGGCAGGAAGGCCGAAGCCTGACCCGAAGAGGTCTGCATCCCTTCAATCACTTGCCCCGCTTGCATTCGTGCCGGGCACAATCTTTTACAGCCTGCAGGTTGGTAGTGAAAGCCAGCAAGCGCAGGATCCTCCATCGGGGATGGTTCTGCGCGACCATACCGCTCAACTGACGGACTTTTCCGCTACGGCGGCCCACCTTGCCAATCTCGATTTGGTAATTACAATTGATTCGGCTGTTGCCCATCTGGCGGGAGCTCTTGGGAAACCGGTCTGGGTACTTCTACCCTATGCGGCTGACTGGCGCTGGATGACCGGCAGAATAGATTCCCCCTGGTACCCGGGGATGCGACTTTTTCGTCAGGAGAGACCGGGTGACTGGAGTATCCCTGTTTCTTCGATGGTAGAGCTGTTGAGCACCATTCCTGCTGGCAACGGAGTCTGTTGATGAAGAATCTGAAAATCTGGCTTGCCTTCGTTTCTTGCCCGCTGACCAGCGCTTTTTACCTGGAAAAGGCACTGCGAGGACTATCCCGCGTCACAACCATCGGCCCGACACTGCCTGCGGAACTGGTTGAACAGTGGCACCTCCAGAATTTGAAGGCACCGCTCCTACATCATGATATATCCACGGATTTTACCCCGGACATGGCAACGATTTTGGCCGCAACCGATCCTCTTGACTTTCCAGACCTCTATCTCTGGGTGGAGTCGGTGGAAGGGCACCTTCCGGTGAACCTCCAGGCGCTTACCTGTCCGAAGGCATGTTTCCTGATCGACAGTCATTCGAACCTTTCCTGGCACTTGGAGTGGGCACGCCAGTTTGATTGTGTCTTCATTGCTCAACGGGAGTACCTGGATAGTTTCCGGGCGCAGGGGGTCAATGCCCATTGGCTGCCACTGGCCTGCGATCCGGATATCCACACCTCTCATGATCTCCTGAAACAGTATGATGTGGGTTTTGTCGGAACCCTGACGAGTAGTAACCCCCGCCGTACCGAACTTTTGCAGATGCTCTCCGAGCAGACGAACCTCCATGCGGATCAATGTTTCCTTGACGAGATGGCAAAGGTGTTTTCCTCTTCAAAAATCATCTTCAACATTGCCGCGAATA
>JAQUHM010000361.1 GCA_028683595.1 Geobacteraceae bacterium
AAGGAAAAGCACCGCAGATGGAGACCTACCGGGATAAGTTCGGCCTCTCGGGTGCTGTCATTTCGGCGGTTGACCTTGTTCGGGGAATCGGCGTCTATGCCGGTCTGGAAATCATCAAGGTGCCCGGGGCAACAGGTTATCTGGATACGAATTACCAGGGAAAAGCGGCTGCCGCTCTGGATGCTCTGGAGAGGCACGATTTTGTCTACCTGCACGTGGAGGCACCGGACGAGTCTTCCCATTCAGGCAATATTGAGCACAAGATACAGGCCATCGAAGATTTCGACGCCAAGATCGTGGCACCGATTTGTGCGGGGATAAAAAAATTCGGCGCGTATCGAATACTCTGCACTCCTGATCATCCTACGCCAACCCGGCTCATGACCCATACCAGCGATCCTGTTCCTTTCATTATCTACCGGGGGGAGGATGAAGCGAACTGCGACGTCGACGGCTATGATGAGGTTTCCGCGGCAAAGACAGGTTTCTTCCTGGAGGATGGTTTTCGTTTGATGGAGCTGCTGACTGGGAAGTAACAGTAGCGAAGAAAAGCATAATCAGGATGGGGCTTTGGAATTTACGGAGCCCCATTTTATTGTGGAGAAGATATTTAAACAATCAGGCTAAACCTTACCACCCCTAGCCCCTTCTAAAATAGGAGGGGCTAGGGGTGGTAAGGTTTAGTAACCAGGGTCGGTCTCTCAATGGTTCCGCAAATCCTCTTTGAGGCGGTTCGCCGAAAGAATGAGGCTTTCCAGCCGTGTTTTTACCAGTTGCGAGAATGGAGTCCCGTCGCTTTCGATGGCCAGGAACGGTAGATGCAGCAGTTCCTTGTTACGAGCCCAGAAGCTTCCCCGTGATCGGGAAAAATGTGCCTTTTCCTCTTCAAGCCGGTAGCTGAGGATCGATTCAGCAATACGGCAGGGCATGCAGCCGAACGGACCGATGCTGATCACGCCATGGGTTTCGTCTCCAATTTCGGTGATGGCCGAGCTGATGGTTAGAATTGCTTCGCCGGTCAGTTCAGGGTTCAAGAGGGCAGCCCCCTTCGACATGAGGTGGTCCATATCTATGGTGTGGCCATCATGGAACCCGGATGTGGCAAGACAACGAAAAATGAGACGTTCATCCTTGAGCATGACGAATTTCTTCAATGTGAGGCCGAGCTTCTTCTTCATGGATATGGGGCCGTTTAAACCCTCCCTGAAACAGTAGTCCGTGTAGTGTAGCCATTCGGTAATCGGAGCGGTTCTGACTAATATGCCCTTTTCCGCCAGACTTTCCACCAAGTACTGGCGTGAGAAACTATCTCGCCGCACAAAGATCTCTCCTACCAGCGCAATGCGGGTAACTTCATCCAGGCTGATCTTTTTCTTCAAGGATGAAAGTCCCGTCATCTCTTCCCGCAAAGTATTCATCATAACGTCATACCCGTCGTTGGCGATGCTTTTGATAATTCGACTTCTCGCCCGGCTGAAAGCGGCAAGTGCTTCTTCCCGGTCTGACGCCAGGGTCATGATTCCGGCACGTACTTCCTCAAGACCGTCACCGATGGCCAGGCCGAGCCAGGCCCTCCGCGCAAGTCCGGGCGGCATGCCGGCGTAACTGTCGCTGGAGGAAAAGGTTAAGAGGGCTAAGTCCGGAATTCTGTTTTTGCGGATGAAGTTTTTCACAAAGACATTGTATTGGCCGAATCGGCAAGGTCCGTCCGTATCCGGCATGAGATATGCCAGTATCTCACCCTCTTTCCGTATTTCGTTCAGATAATTCACTAACGATCCGGTGGTCAGGATCAGTGGCAGGCATTCCTTGCAGGTGGTATGTCCTTTGCCGATGGAGAGCTCTTTCGGTCCGGGCGGGGCAAGTGCAGTTGTCCTGATACCAATATGGCGAAAGGCGGCTGCGAGGCATTGGGTGGTCGAGTCACCCATGGATGGGATGACAAGGTGAATCCTCGGATCGGTAATACGGTAGCGTTTCCCGTCCGCGGTCTCGAGGAAGTGCGCGTCGTCGCAGTACATCATGTGGGCGGGAGTGAAGTCGGAAGGTGCCTCGGTACCAATTTCCAGCTCCCGGTAGCTGTTGCTGACATCGAGAAAAGCCTCAATGCGGGTATCAATACCGGCATCCGCTGTATGGGCGTCGACTTCGAGGGTGAGCGACGGTTTTCTGCCCATCAGGTCACGGAAATAGCCGGTGATGAAAGAATCAGGGCCGCAACTGAAGTTGGTGACGTAAACCCCGAAAAGATTAGGGTGCGACTGCACGAAACTTGCCGCCTGCATGATTCCCTGGCCGGTTGCCCAGTACATCTGACTCACCGACGTTCCACCGAGTTCATGAAGTGGCAGGAAGTCGTGTGGCATCAGACGGTAGCCGCGGCTGGCAAACTTGTGGGGAATCCCCATATTACCGAATTTGCTGAAGGCATTGTACGGGCGGCCGAAGAGAACAATAGCGTTTTCCTCCGGTGACAGGCTTGCGAGAAAATTTCTGCCGATTTCATGCATCTCGCTGCACATGGCATCAAAGGTCTCGTTGGCTACCGTGAAGGCCTGCAGCGCTTTTTTTCGGGAAAATCCCAACCGTCGCGCCAGTGAAACAAAAGCGCTGCGGAGGAGTTCGGGGTTGTCGAAATCAAGGACTTCGGTAAGGAGTTTTTTTTGCAGTAAGTCGAAGAATGCTGCCTGCAGGAAGTAGGGTTCCGCCTGGACAAGGGGACAGGTACAGTTTGCCTCATCGCTGGTATTCAGTGCCAGGCTTTTAACCTGGGGGATAAAAATATGGTCCAGTTCCTGCTTCACCAGCCCCTGAAGAAAGGCGTGGCTCTGGAGGATAGGAAAGCAAAAAGCGGCTCCCGGTAGTTCCAGACCTTGAGGATCAGGGGTAATACCTGGCACTACACGCACGCCCAGTTGGGTGAAGAACGTTGCATAGAAGGGGTAGAGGTTGTTTGTCAGGAGGGAAATCGGAATGCCGACGGAAATTGCCCCCGTATCTTCGGTTAGCCGGGGTGCGTATTTTCTGAACACAAGATCTTCGCGGACCTTGACCAGGTCAAGCCCTTTGGGATCCAGGTTTTTATTTCTCAGTAGGTTGTAGTGGAGATCGCAGGCACCGCCGAAAGGGTACAGGGTTCCGTTTACCTCGATGCGGGCGATCGAACATTTTCTGTCGCACTTTTCCCGGCCTCCGCTGCAAATGAAGGGTTCCTTGTAGACTACCTCCCTTTCTGCCAGATCCTGTAGATTTACGATGCCTTTTTCCAGGATGCCTGCATCGATCTTTCGCTTTATTTCAAGAGCAACGCCGAATGCACCCATGAGCCCCGGTTCAGGGGGGACGATGATTTCCTGACCGCACAGGGACGCCATGGCTGCCGGAACCGCGCGGTTGTAACAGACACCGCCCTGCATGAAGATTTTTTTGCCGATAGGGCGCGCGCCTTTTACCCTGTTAAGGTAATTCTGGCACACCGAGTAGACTAGTCCCGCTACGATATCTTCCTGTGCTATTCCTTCCTGCACGGCAGTCTTGATGTCACTGCTGATGAAGGCCGAGCACTGGTCGCTGAAATTGGGCGCCGAGGTTGAGCACAGGGCAAGAGCTTCAATTTCCTCGGTAATGATGCCGAGGGTTTCCCGGCAGGCTTCTTCAAGAAATGATCCCGTTCCAGCAGAACAGGCCTCGTTCATTGCATAGTCACTCGCCACCCGGTTGGTGATGCATGTGTACTTGGCGTCCTGCCCGCCGATTTCAAAGATTGTTTCAACCTCCGGGTCAAAGAAAACCGCTGCCGCGGCATGGGCGACGATTTCGGTGATTACTCCGGGTGTCTGGGCATGGAGGCCGGCAATCTGCCTGCCGCTCCCGGTGGTTCCGATACCGATGATTTTCGGAGTGATGCCA
>JAQUHM010000050.1 GCA_028683595.1 Geobacteraceae bacterium
GGACCTGGTCAATCGTGAGGCCGGATGACGGGTCGAATTCGCGCAGCTTTTTTTCAACCTGCTCTTCAACAACCACCAGTTTCTTCATGGAGGTCCGGCTCCGCTCCCGCTTGGCCTCCTCCAGAATGGCATTCAGCTCACGCTTCACCCCGGCCACAATATCCTTTGAATTCTGGTAGGCCTTCTCGAGGGACTCGCGCCGCTCCCGATCCCATCCCGCCCGCCGGGCCTCCAGAAGGGCCTCCTGCTCGGCGACCTCCCGCACCCTGCACGCCAGGTCAGACAGCGTCTCTTCATATTTCCTCCGCTGCGCCTTCAGGTCATCCAGCAACGAATGAAACTCCGACTCCATCCTGCCGATCATGCCGTTGGCCCGTTCGATGACGCTTCCCGGAAGGCCATATTTTCTCGCGATCTCCAGGGCATGGGATTGCCCCTGCTCGCCCCTTTTCAGGCGGTAGAGAGGGGTAAAGGTTTCCCGGTCGAATTCCATGGAAGCGTTCACCATCCCCTCTTGCCGGTGGACGAAACCGACGATGTCGGTCAGATGGGTGGTGGCCAGTACCAGAGCACCCTGCTCCTGCAGATCCTGGAGCACGGCACAGGCCAGGGCCGCCCCCTGGACCGGCTCGGTGCCGGTTCCCAACTCGTCCAGCAGGACCACCGATCGCTGCCCGGCCTGGGCGAGGATGGAGGAGATATTTGCCACATGGGCGGAAAAAGTGGAGAGACTGCTCTGGATGGATTGTTCATCACCGATATCCACCAGCAGACTGTTGATGAAAGGAAAAGAGGAGGAGCCGTCAGCCGGTACCGGAATACCGGAAAGGGCCATGAGGAACAGCAGGCCCGTGGTCTTCAGGGCGATAGTCTTGCCCCCGGCATTCGGCCCGGTAATTACCATGACCGAGTCCTCATCACCCAATGACAGATCAAGGGGAACGGTTTTGGCAAGGCTTCCTGCCCGTTGGAGGAGCAGCAGGATCGGATGACGTGCCTGCTTCAGCTGCAACTGCAATCCGGCGCCGATCCGGGGCACTTCGGCTTCGATGGAATTGGCAAAAGAGGCAATGCTGTTCAGCAGATCGAGGTGGATCAGGATTGCCAGCTGCGCTTCGATCTGGTCCGAATCCTCCCGGATCCAGCTGCAGATCTCCCGCAGGATGCGGATCTCTTCCACCTTCTCTTCAGCCGTAAGATTCTCCAGCTCATTGGCCAGCCCGATAATCTCCAGCGGCTCCATGAACGCAGTTTCGCCGGAGTTGGACACATCGTGCACCACGCCCGGAACCTGGCCTTTGGCATCCATCCGCACCGGGATGACCCATCTCCCTCCTCGCTGGGTAACAAAATCGTCCTGAAGGAAGACCGTAATATCTCTCTCCCGGACGATCTCCTCCAGCCGTTTGCGAATGCGCGCCGTCAGGGAACGTTTCCGGGTCCGCAGATCAAACAGCAGCCGGGAGGCGGTATCGAGAATATTTCCCTCGGAATCGAGCGAGCGCTGGAGGGGATCGAGGATGTCAGGGAAGCCGCTGACAGTGCCTGCCAGCTCCCGAAGAAGCGGGATGTCAGTGCGGTATGCCAACTGGGTAGCGATGGCCGCCAGGGTGCGCAGCAGCGGAATAAAGGCAACCAGCTCCAGAGGGGCAAGAACCGACCCCACGGGCCGCAGTTTTTCCAGAATCGGATGTACATCTTCAAAGGGGGAGATCCGTAAGGGGATGCCCTGGGAGGCGAGATTGCGAATCTCTTCCACCATGCCGAAACGTTTTGCTATTGAATCTTCCTCCGGAAGGGGCAGAATGCCGAGTACTGCGTCCCGCGACACGCCACTATGGCAATAACGGGAAATTTCCTGCAAAATTCTGTCAAACTCCAGCGTGCGAACCATCTCTTTCCGAATCATCACTCTTTTTCATCTCCTGTCCCGTATTTCAGCTTTGCCCTCTTTCTTTTTTTTGCCTTTTTCTTGACAGCTGCTGCCATCTCCTTGTCGCGGGGAGTCGTCTCACCCCGCAGGTGAGCAATTTTTTCCAGGAGTTCCCGACGGGCAAGAAAGCGGTTCACCGACTGGCTTCTGTCCGTACCGCACTTCACCTCGAGCCCGGTGGGAAGGTGGCGCAGGTAGACGCAGCTGGAGGTCTTGTTCACATGCTGCCCCCCCTTGCCCGAGGAGCGGATAAAGCTCTCGGCGATGTCCTCTTCGCGAACCTCGAGTGCCGACATCCGCTCTTGAAGCCACCTGTTTTTCCCTTCGCTCACCGCAAAGATGGGAATGGACATGGAACACTCCATTTGTGACTTATTCTGTCATATGGCTGCAGTATTCTTTTCGTAAAGGGCAATAAAGTGGGCTGAAGACTGAAGGTGGTTACTGCAAGAATTTCTCCTTCAGCCCTCGGTCTTCAGCCTTACAACCTGTTTAACCGCTTTACCCGTCAACACCCAAGGAGGTTTTTCATGGAACCATTAGTAATCTTCGGCGCCGGACTGGTTATTTACTGCGGATATCTCGCGCTTCTGGACAGCTGCAAGGCCTGGAGGGTCTGCCGAAGCGAATGCACCGCCAAGCGCACTCCGGCAAAAAAACGGCGGGCCGCTACCGGAAGGCAACGCCAGCCAAAACCCGCAACAGGGATTGCCGTGTGCCGGCCTCTCCTGCAGAGGATTTAGTGTCTTCAACCGCAACCTTCAGCCTTCGGTCTTCAGCCATCAGTCCGCTTTTTACTGATTAATAATTACTTCACCGGTATTTGTCACCAGTTTCGCCGGCAGACTGAAAAGGCGTTTAAAGATGTTGAAGACGCCTTTGGCCATGGATTGGGCAGCAATACTCTTAACTTCCGGATTATCGAGGCTGCCCGTTGCCTGGAAATAGGTGGTGATCAGACTCTTGTTTTTTCCGGTCAGAACCCAGCCCACAAAAGGAATATGGCTGACCACCTTGTCAATTGTCTGGAGCGGTTTTACCCCCACCGTTGCCTTAATCTGCTCTTTCACCAGGTCGAACTCGCCGACAATCGTAATGTTCATGGCGTTGCTGTCGATAAACAGGTCATCCGTTGTTACCAGCCCATCCCGGAGAGAAAAAGAGGCATTGATCTCGTTATAGGGCATGCCATTGGAAACCATGTCCGGAAGCTTGAAGGTAAAAAGCTGGGACACATTGAGGATGGAAAAAAGCTTGGAAAGAAGCGAAAATTTCCTCAAGGTTCCCTTTTCGCAATGGAGCCGCAAGTTACCCAGCGAGGTGGCCTTCACCTCATCCAGGGTATCCCCCTTGGCAATGAGATCACCTTCGATGGACATGGTGCCGGTCAGCTCTTTTTTCGTTCCGAAAAGTTGAAGAAACTGGGCTGCAGAAATGTTCTTCAGCTGCAACGTCGTCTGGTAACGGGGACCTCCCGTTGTGCCGAAATCTACCCTGCCGCTAGCGGCGAACTGGCCTCCCAGCACAGTACATTTAGCTCCCTCGACATAAAGGATTTTCTGCTCCAGATGGACATCAGAATGCAGTTTCTTGAACTCCACCTGATGAAATCTGCCGGCCTCAGCGTTCACGGTGGCATGGAAAGAGCTTCTCCCTGCACCACTTTTCACAGGGGTATCCCGCTCAAGCCCCGCCAACAGTCCCACATCTTCCATATCAAGATAATCCGCGTCCAGCTTCAGTTCCACCTTCGGGTTCCGCAAGTCACCCACCGTCCCGCTCGCCCGGATGACGGACCGGTTTATCCTGCCGGATAAGGACTTGATGGACAAGGTATCATCCTGGAAGGAAAGGGAGCCCTTAACCTGCTCAACGGCAAGCTTCTTTTGTCCCGAAGAGTGCAGGCCCAGGTCGGCTAGATCAACGGAAGGAGAGGAAAAATCAAGCATAACGATCGGCTTGGCAAACCCCGTCAGGGCTCCGCTGCCGGTAATGGTAGAGCTGCCAAGGTTGGCGGTAAGATTCGATGTCTTCAGGGATTCTCCGTTGAACCCCACCGTGCCGTTGATATTTGTCAGGGCCTTGGTCGATTCCGCCGGTTTAAAGGAAGCTCCGGCAAGGGTAATCTCACCGCCGAGAAGCGGGCCCTCTTCTCCCGCTCCGCCCCCGGTTCCATGCAGGGTCACGTGGACCTTGCCGGCAGGCTGATACTTTGCAAGGCGGGGAAAACTAGATGAAATACCCTGGATCGGAAAGTTGTTGGACCTGACAGTAAAAGACAGCGGACGCTCTTTTCCCGACTGATACTCTGCAGAACCGCTCACCATCAGCGGCATCATGTCAATACGGAATGACGAAATCTTGACCCCTTTATCGCTGAGGAGCGACTGAAAAAAGAGATGATTGGTCTGACCGGCCTTTTTCGCCACCAGATCTCGATAGAAGTAGGTAGCCGGGGAAAGATCCCAGTTGCCGGAAAGTGCATAGCCGGCTATAGGACCGCTCCCCGTCAACGACAGTGTTGAATCTCCGCTGAGGCCGGATATTTTTTTCTTATCCTGCCCCAGCAGCCAGAACACCTCGGCAGGGCGCGGTTTCATGGTCATGGAAAAGGGATAATCGCAGGGTACCATAAGGGGATAATTGGTAATCTTGCCTTCAAGAGTAAAGGGGGAACCACCGAAGTTGCCCTGCATGCCGCTGAGAATGAAATCCTTCCCCTGCATCGCCAGGTGCCCCTTGATGCCGTTGAAAGTCGGCACATTCGGGCCATAGCCGACCAGCCCCTTGTCCACTGTTCCCCGAATAGCGAGTACGTTGTAATTGGTGCCCTTTTCCATGTGGACAATCTGACTGACGCGTCCGATCAGGCTCCCCTGCTCGAGCTGGTAGGTACCGCCCTTGATGTGCTCTTCAATGTACCGGGATGCATCATCGGCAATCACCCCATAGGGGATATAGCCGGCAAAATCCTCCAGGCGAAAAAAGGAGGTTTTCGCCCGGGCTTCAATAAAAATGTCGCCGCTCGGAATATCCTTCAGCAGGCAGCTCCCCTTAACATTCAAAACATCCACGTTCAGGTTTAGCGACGTTACCTTGATATCCTGCGGTGTCAGTTCCATGGCATATTTGAAGGAGAGGTTTTTTGGCGTCAGGACGGCGTGAAAGATCTGCGGATAATCAAAGCGAAGTCTGCTGATCTTCATCGAGCCCTCGGAGCTGAATTCCGTTAGTTTCCCCTTGAAAGTCGTGTCCATCTCCAGCCGCCCGAGCACCTTCCGGAAAGGAACGTAGCGGGCATAGTACTCCCAGAAATGATCGGCAACCAGGTTTTTGGCCTCCACGGAACCTTCAAAAGTTGTCTCCAGCAGAGGTTTTCCCGTAGCGGCCGGGGTCAGCTTGCCGCTTAATTGCAGCTCGCCGGGGTCCCGCCCCTGCAGTACAGAGGCCGAGAGTTTGAAATCGGTGGTTGTACCGCGAACGAAACGGTGAATGGAAAGATCGAGCCGGTCGAGAATCGTCACGACTTCCCCGGGACCCGCGCCTCGATCGGAAAAACTGAGTTTACCATCCTTCACCCTGATGCCACGGATCTGAAGAGGGACCTCCTTGCCGCTGCCCTCAAAGAGATCGCTGACATTGAAGACACCGCTGAGATCCCGCGTCAGAACGACAGACGGCTTCTCCAGCTCAATGCCCCGCAGCACCAGCCGTTTATCCAGCAGGGGCAGCAGGGCAATCCTGAAGGTCAGCTTGTCCGCTGTGAGAAGGGGCGCCGAGCCGTCTTTTTCCATGATCACTATCTTTTTGAAAGTAAAGGCAGGGGTTAATCGGAAGGAAAAGGTACCGCTTTCATAGAGAACCTGCCGGTGCAGAGTGCTTTGCAGTACTTCAAGGATCTCGGTCTTGTAGTTTTCCAGATGGAGCGCCTTTTCGAGAATAAAGCCCCCCAGCCCCAGGACTAGCAGCAGTAGCGCGGCCAGGGAAAAGAACAGCAGCCGCCGGGACCGCACCTTTGTTTTTTTTGCAGTGGTCATGTAAAATTCCCTCGTCTACCCTACCCTGCCAAAAGGGAATCAAGGAGCGGAACGATCTCGCCGTCCAGGATACGGGAAAGATAGCCGGCGAATTCCTCCGGCACTGGTGAAAAGATGCTCACCCCAGCCCCGCTTACGGGATGAGGGAAGGAAAGTCGATAGGAATGGAGAGCATGACCGTCCAGGTCCCGAATTCTCTTGCCGCCGTAGCGCAGGTCACCCATTACCGGATGACCGATGGACGACAGGTGCCGACGGATCTGGTGGGACCTCCCGGTAACCGGGGTTACCGACAGGATCGAGACCCCTTTTCGGGTACAGAGGGTACGGTACTCGCTCCGCGACTCCTTCTCGTCAAGGGGAAGATCGATGACACCGGAATCAGCTGTCTTTCCCGAGACAACGGTAAGATAGCGCTTCTCCACCAGCCCTTCCTGGAAAAGCTTGCCAAAATCTCCGGCCTTTGCAGAGCTTTTCGCCATCACCACCAGGCCCGAGGTTTCCCGGTCAAGGCGGTTCACCGGATAGAGTTTCAGCACAATTCCCCGGCGACCGAAAAAGGAAATCCCCACATCTACCAGGTTGCGGATTCCATGCTCGGCGGAGCGGTGCACCGAAAGACCGGCCGGCTTGTTGAAAATAGCGATCTCATCATCCTCGTAGAGGATATCGGGGCCTTTTGAACGGGGAACGAGAAGCGCCTTTATCCGGGAGGTCTCTTTGAGATCAATGGTATCGGAACGCCTCAGGAGGGAATCCGGAGCGGCAGGAGCGTCGTTGAGGGTAACGCTCCCACCCTTGAGGAGCTGTCGAATATAGGACAAAGAAGCAGCGGGAAGGATAGCACGGAGAAAACTGTCCATCCTGCGGCCGTGATCGGCAATCGTAGCGGAATAATGTATCATGGCGCCAGTATACCTGTACGGCGTTCCAGCCGCAAGGTCTTCGTAGAGGTGCGGTACTCTTAGGCATGAATGGTTTTGGGAGTTGCTTCACCTCGGCCCCGTCCGGCCGGGGAAAACCGCGATTAATCAGCCTTTCAGAGAGGCCTTTCGAGAATCTCCCGCGGTATCCGCTGCATGTTCGGCTCGGCCAGGGAAATGATATCAACTTCGGGGAGCTTCCAGATCCCGAATTGCTTCACCAGGCGAAACGTGCGTGTCACGAAGCGTATGCCGACCCCCTCCACCTCAATGCCGAGCCGGGCGGTAAGAAGAACGGTACTATCATCAAGATAAACGATCGTAACATCCTGCATCTTCTCCCAGCAACAGGAGGGACAGCGTCCGGAATGGTTGAGCTGGTCCACGAAATTCCACTGGTCGGAGCCGGGTGCGGGAACGACGCGTGCATAGAGATCATCATAGCTCCACGCCCGCCAGAGATCGAGGATCTCCTCGAAACCGTGCCGGGCCTCGTTGGTTATCTGCTGTTGGTGGCTGTCAGATTCGGCTGCCCACAAGCCTTCGGAGCAGAGGCATGTTGCCAGTGCGAACCACACTACCAGGATCCATTTCACCGGGATTCTCCCTTTCTCGCCTGCCACTGGCTCCAATGCACCCAAGGCAGGCATGTAATAGACTTTGCCGTACTCCGTAAGTATAGAGGAAACATCTAGAATCTCAACGGATTGGGTACGAAAGAACCGCGGCAGACACTATCGCCCTATCGAAGTGCGCTCTTCGGTTTTCAACCAGCAGCCCGCATGGCAAGCGTCGTGCCTGTAATGGTCAGCATCTCTGCGGCACCAAACCAGTATGGTAACATTACATTAGAAACATTGACATATCTCGTTACCATACGGTAATTAATCGAGACCCATAGTATTTAATGAAAAGATGTTCCGGAGGGATGCAGTGCCGTGCGCCACTGGAGTCATAAAATTATTTCCAAAGCCGTTTTCGTCAGCAAGGTGCTGAGGGGAGCGGCTTTTTATTTAGAAGGGGGGATATCATGCTGAAGGAGATGAAGGCATATGGCCACCTGAAGCCGGGACAAAAAGGGACTCATCGATTGGTGGCTCGGTTTGGCGCTGCGCTGGTCTGTGTCCGGTACCGGTATGATGAGCGAACAGGGGACAACCTGACGACGGCTGAACTCATCGTGGACAGGCGGCCAAGGTTGACGTCCCGCTACCGGGACACGGACCTGGTTGCCGTTGCCGTGCCATATACCGAAACGGCGTTGCGGGAGAAACTGAAAGCCGCCGGTGGGCGATGGAATCCGGAGGAACGTGTCTGGCGGGTCTGTTTTGGTGCGATTCGGGGTGACTCAACACTGGTGGAACGGATCGTGAGGGAGTAGGCGGCAGGCCGGGATATGATGCGAGCAGACCGGACAGGGAAGGTATACGGAGGACAAGTCACCTATACCGGTTACCAGCTTTTGCCACGGAAAAACGGGATGAAGCCACGTATATAGGTGACTGCCAGGCAACTTATATACGGCACTGTTAACGTATATAGGTGACAAGTCACTTATATACTGATACCGGTGATTAACGAGTTAGGTGGAATAAGAAATGAATAGAACAACCATATCGATTATTTGCATATCAGCATGCCTCCTGCTTGCTTTCAGCTCCGACATAATTGGCGTTTCAATGAGTCAGCACGGCGATGAATATCACTTCAGCGCCGGTACGAGTTTGATTGCATTGGTGGTATCGCCATTCCTGATTGCACTTCTTACGGCTTATAAGCCCAAGGGCAAGAGAGAAACATCTGGTGCCATTGTTTCGCTGTGGAGGAGATTTTGTGCCTTTATAATTGATTTCTATATTGCGCTCCTCCCGGCTTCCGCAATTCTTGCTATTCCTGCAATTCTAGTTGAATGGCATCACACTGACATTTTTGTGTTGAAATTTTCTAGGGAGTTCTCGCGGGCAACGGACGTCTTGGCTGCAATAGCACCCACATTGCTAGGTTTTGCATGGCTACTTTTCTATTTTTCCTACCCAATCACAAAGGGGAAGCAGACAATTGGCCAATATATCATGGGGTATCGTATCGCCTTAAAAAACAATGATAAAGTGTCTGTCAAAAAAGCTATTTTAAGAACCCTGTTTTCATTTTTTGTACTATGCATCGGTTGGCTAAGTATCCCATTGGCATTCTTTCACAAACAGAAACACATGCTACATGACAATGCCAATGGGTTAAGGCCCGAAATGGTTTCCTACCGGAATCAGATAAATCCAACAGAGGAAATACCTAACAGGATGCAGAGAAACATCTTACGGGCATGAAGGTCGATTCCGCAGTAGTGTTTGTGAGATTTCGTGTAGAATTTCATGTGTAAGGCCTCCTTTGGAAAATGGGTTTCGCCAAAGTCCAGCATACTGCAAAAATGCGTATGCCCAAGGGGGGCCTTACATAGTATCAATGAAGATGCACCGGGCCAATAAACAGCCCGGTGATCTCCTGCCCCGTTGGCACAGAATGAGGAAAATGATTCATGGGACTTGATGGCGTCGAGCTGGTTATGGCGGTCGAAGAGGAATTTCAAATAGCGATTTCCGATTCCGAGGCATCTGACTGCACAACTGTCCGGAAACTGGTGGAGTTGGTACATTCACGTTTACGACAGAGCAGCAAAGATCCCTGCCCGTCGCAACACTCTTTCTATCTTGCGCGACAGAAATTGATCGACCTCCTTCACGTCCAAAGGAATGAAATAAAACCTGATACAAACCTTGAGGAAATAATCCCGAGGGAAAACCGAAAAAGCCTCTGGAAGGAAGTGACGACAGCAATGGGTGAAGGGGAGTTTTTCCGAGGTCGTCTCGACCGTCCAAAATGGATGACTTACAGCTCATTCCCCGTCTTTTTACTTTTGCCGTGTGCCTTTCTCAAGTTCCGGTACGACTTTCCCTTTACCTTAGCCTTGATTTCAAGCCTACCCGTTTACGTCGTTCTTGAGTGGGCGACACGGTGGTTGTTCAGCGTTGAGTTTCCCGATGGGATGTCCAAGGTGAAAGACCTTATAAAACTCGTCAAATCCCTCGATTCCAGAACATGGTCGGAGGAAGAGGTCTTCGCAAAGATAAGGACAATTACGGCGGAGCAACTGGGAGTTGACGAGTTGATGGTCACGCTCGATGCCAAGTTTGTTGACGATTTAGGCCTATGCTGAAGTGCCAACCAGGCAGAAGCAGCGGCCTAAAACCGCCGCTGTTCTCCCAGACCGTTAGGTGAGGAATCAAAATGAGCAAGAAACAAAAAAAGGAGTGGTTCGACGACGAAACTTTTTGGCAGGAAATGTACCCATATACGTTCCCTGAAGAATCTTTTAACCGAACCTTACCGCGAATTGAGAAAATGCTGACCTTGGCAAAGCCTGCCGGAAAGTCCGCACTGGACCTCTGTTGTGGCCCAGGCAGGTATTTGATTGCTCTTGCCAAGGCTGGGTTCAACGTAACCGGTGTTGATAAATCGAAGTTCTTGCTCGATAAGGCACGCGATAGGGCGAAAGCGGACAAAGTCGATGTCGAGTTGTTGCAATCAGATATGCGCGACTTCACCCAAGCAGATGCCTTTGACATCATCATCAACATGGGAGTGTCTTTTGGGTACTTTAAAGACAAGCAGGAGGATTTGCTGGTGCTTGGCAACATCCTTACGAGTCTCAAACCAGGAGGGGTATGCATGATCGATGTCGTCGGCAAGGAGCGTATCGCCAAGACACTGCCGCTGACTACATTTGAAGTCCTGCCGGACGGCGCGAAACTGATTGAGCACCACGAGGTGTTTGATGACTGGACCCGAACTCGGAGCGAATGGATTCTCATCCGTAAAAACAGAGCGAAGACCTACAAATTCGACCGTACCATATACTCAGGACAGGAACTTAGAGACCTGATGCAGCATGCCGGGTTCACCGACGTGAGACTTTACGGCAACCTCGATGGTGCCGAATATGGCCCTGAGGCGTCCCAGCTCATCGCGATCGGCTACAGGGCTCCATAAAAGGAATGAGAAAAAGGGAGCTGGTTTTCTTTGCGAACAAATAAAGAACAAGGCGGTTCCCAACCAAACCATTGGACCTGCCAAAAAAACCGGCAGGTCAACGGCTGGCCCGTTATACCAAGAAATAAATGCAAGAGGTGGCATATGGACTTTCTGAAAAATGTTGCAATCAACTTAAAAGCCACTGGCCCCGCCGCAGTGATTATTACGTGGGTTCTCGGAGTGACACTTGTCGGAGTGTTGGGACAAGGAGAAGTTGCGAATAGAGCGCTCACTTTCCTTGGATTCACCGGCCCAATGCTCATAATGATACTTGGGCAAAAAGTGACTTAAGACTAAACGGGCTAATACCCCTAAAATAGTGCCGAAAGCCATTATTAAAAAATCTATTATCATTTACCACCTCATATCAAACAAGGAGAACTAACATGCAAATTTACAAAGACATCGACCATGATTCTGGTGTTCGCGGTTTTGAAATTGCGCCTACATCAATAACTGTTTGGTTTGAAGGAACACAAAAATCATACACTTACAGCTACCAATCAGCAGGACAAACAAATGTGGAACACATGAAAAAACTTGCAGTAGCCGGAGAAGGTCTGAACGCATTTATAAATACCCACGTGAAATTCAAGTACGTGCACTAAACTAATCTAGCTCCTCAAGTGGCAACCGACGAATATTTAATAGCTCGTTGTAACAATGACAAAATTTTTCATACGTCGGAGGGCATAGGCTATGTTGTGCCATTGCAAGTATTGCCTTCATAATAAATACTTCGGGATGGTCTGTGGGTTTAAGCTCCATAGGTAAATCCAGCGGACTAACAATTTTTTTGCCGGTGTATTCGTCTATCATTTTATCCTCCTTGAATTGGAGGAGTGAGGCTAAACCTGAAAAAACAGGTATAGCCAACGCCTTGCATCGGCCTGAAAACCGCCGATGAAGGCTCACCCCGTTCTTCGGCGCGCTGACCCGCGCCAAAGAACAGCGATCTGGAGCGGACCTTCGCTTCGGTGCGATAAATCGCACCTTCACTTCGGCCGCTCAGCTCGCGGCCCCGTTATACCAAGAAAGAGGAAAAATGAAAGCGATTAAAGAACCCTTGATAATCTTGGGCGTGTTCATCCTCTTCAAGATCGTTCAAGCGGCTTATGCTCTGGCCGCCAACGAGCACCCATCATACCTACTATATGTCAGGCTTGCCGAAATCTTCATATTTGCCACCATTTCATACTTGGCTGTAAAAAGAAAAGTGGCTGCGCTCAGGACAATGGGTGTAATCCTACTCTTACAGGTATTTGCTGTCGGTTGGGCGGTTTTTCTGATCCCACTTGAGCAAATAATCTTCAAAGTTTTTGCGACAGTCTTGAGTGTATACTTTGTGTTCGGCGGAACCGTGCTTATCCGGTTGGCAAAAGCAAGAAATGAAAAACAAGACAAGACGAACAACACAGGCATAACCAGGCCCTTGGACGCCGACCGGGGCTGAGAAGCGCCCCGGCGCGGGTCAAGGCCCGGCCCGTTTCGCGACACGATGTCGCGTTAATGATAGTCTGGCCAGGTTCCGTGAGGCCTGCGACCAGACCCCGCATTCCCCTGCGGGTGCTCTAGGGGGCGTGCTTGTATGGTGCATCCATGCTGGTGCGAAGCTCCCCCGACAATGTACCGAATCCCGCTGCTTCTTGGCGGGAGGGGTGGCAGACGCGAGAAAGCCACCCTCCTGGAAGCCTCGATCTGGGTGAGGGCTAGAGCCAGGGTGATATGGTCAACATAAGTGAACTTCGTAAACGCCGTTAGGGCGCACAAGCCAAATGAGGCTGATAGGCTTGAAACCAAAAGGTACGCAGCCGGTCAGGGGATGAACGGGTTCCCCTGCGGGGACAATAGGGCTGCCGGCGTATAGAATGGACCTAAGTCACCCACCTAATTGTCAGAAACGCGGAACGTGGAAACCCCGTACTCCCGCCCGGAACATTGGGGCAGGTGAAACCGTAAGGCACACTGTTGGGATGCGGGAGTAAGAGGCTGGAAGAAGCGAATGCCGCTCTGTAATGGGGCGGATACGGGTTGCAACATCACCCGGCCCGAAAGGGAGCCCACGTCCTATGCCGGTGCTCCATTGCGAGAGCATTTGGAGAATCTTCTACAGGAGGAAATGCAAATGTCGGCGATTGAAAGATCAGCTGGTGCATCCTCCGCCAAGCGCGGCGAGTTCAAGGCCATTGACTGGCAGAAAGTGCGGCGCGAGGTAAGCAGACTGCAAATCCGTATCGCAAAGGCGGTCAGGGAAGGTCGCCACGGCAAGGTAAAAGCCTTGCAATGGCTCCTAACCCGCTCGTTTTCCGGCAAAGCATTAGCCGTCAAACGGGTTGTTTCCAACCGAGGCAGAAAAACACCCGGCGTGGACGGAGTAATCTGGACCACGCAAAAGCAGAAGAGGCAAGCTGTCCATAATCTTCGCCGTCGAGGATACCAGGCCCTCCCCTTACGGAGGATCTACATTCCGAAAAGAAACGGCAAGATGCGCCCTCTGGGTATCCCCACCATGCATGACCGGGCCACACAGGCGCTCTATGCGCTGGCCCTGCAACCGGTGGCCGAGACATTGGCGGACCCCAATTCCTACGGGTCTCGCCTGTATCGAAGTTGCGCCGACGCCATCCAGCAATGTTTCAACAGTCTGGTAAGACGGTACTCGCCGCGCTGGATACTTGAAGGAGACATCAAAGCCTGTTTCAACGACATCAGCCATGACTGGCTCTTGAAGCATATCCCCATGGATCGTTTCATGCTCCGCAAGTGGCTGAAGGCAGGATATTTTGAAGGCGGCACACTCTATCCGACCGAAGCGGGGACCCCGCAAGGGGGTATCATCTCCCCGCTTCTGGCCAATCTTACCCTGGACGGACTGGAGGCGGCGGTTAAGGCCGTCACCCCCCGCCGCACCAAGGTAAATGTAATCCGGTACGCCGACGACTTCGTTATCACCGGGAATTCGAAAGAACTTCTTGAAGAAACGATCCGCCCGGCGGTTGAAGAGTTTCTGCGGGAACGGGGTTTGACCCTCTCACCAGAGAAAACCCGGATTACGAGGATAGAGGACGGATTTGACTTCCTGGGGCAGAACCCACGTAAATACAAAGGGAAGCTGCTCATAAAACCGTCCAGGGACAACATCAAGACGTTCCTGGTGAAGGTCAGGAAAACAATCCGGAAGTTCACGGCCATGAAAACCGGCGATATGATCCGAACCCTTAATCCGATGATTCGGGGATGGGGCAACTATCACCGGCATATAGTCGCGAGCGACGCCTTCAAGAAAGTGGATGACCAAATCTACCTCTCCCTGTGGGATTGGGCAAAGAGCAGGCATCAAGACAAGGGCAAACACTGGCTGGCGCGCAAGTACTGGCACAGCGGCCCCAAGGCCTGGGTCTTCGCTGCGGTCGAGAAAACCCCGGAAGGCAAACGCCGGGTCGAACTCATCCGCGCTGCACACATTCACATTAAGCGTCATGTTAAGGTGAAAAGTGAGGCCAATCCATTCGATCCGAAGGATGACAAATACTTCGCGAGAAGAAGAGCCAACCAACGGCGTAGTTACATAGGGCGCACCGCGACAAAAGCGGCGTGAAGGGGCAGTCGAGGAAGAAACAGATAGCCGGGTATCCCGAAAGGGAGATTACTTTAGAGTGCTTGAGCCGTGTGACGGGAAACTGTCACGCACGGTTCTGAGGGGGGAAGGGAGCCGCGAGGCTCCCGACCTACCCGGTAAACCAAGGAAATAAAATGAATGAAACAAAGGCGATATTTTCCTTTCTATCTGCATTCGCGGTGTTATGTGCGATTGGTCTTCTTTTCTTGAAAACTGGTAAAGACGAAACGCAAAAAGTCTCAAAAGTCATCCCGTTGGCCGGTCTCTATCAGTACAAATGGTTCAAGTACCTCGCAGTGTTAGCTTGCCTTATTATTAGTGTAATTGCGGCGTTTCAGGCATTTGTAAGGTAGATGATTTAAAAGTCGAGGTTCAACCAGGAAGATGCACCTGACCTAAAACCGTCAGGTGATCTCCCACCCCGTTATCTGGAAAGAGGAAATGAAAATGGACGACATGGGATTACCGGATTTTGATGGAAGAGTCGTGATTTTCTATTTGTCACATTCAACTCGATGGGGAGATTCTGGAATTGTTTTGGAATATCCGAAATTTGAAAACAATAACGGACGCTTGTTTATTCGTGGCAGAATACCAGAAATTGAAGGGCAAGAATGGATCTCTTCTACTCAGGCAGCTGTGCTTTGGGACGCGGTTTTCCATTGGGTTGAATATAAATCCATAGAAGAATATAGGACAAAAATGTCTCAATATAAGCCAACGTTACTGCAAAGACTGAAAGGATGACCAGCTATCAACCAACCCCAATTGGTCGCCATATGCGTGTGGGTTGTGCCGTTATAGCCCTTACTGGAGGATTCCTATGCGAATAGGATTGTATTTTCAGAAGAAACGTGAGTTTAAAGGCCTGAACCACAAAGATCTTGCTGTAATGATACGAAATGACTTTCAGGAATCCCTATTCTGGGACTTTGAAAGAGGTGATGAAAATGACATTGACGGGTGGTTGCTCGGAGACTTCAAAAGATACTGTGCTTCACTTGAGGTTAAGCCGACGGAATTCGCAGACATACCCGTCTCTGACCTTGCTAATCTCCCCTTGCCAGCCTTGGTTAGAGCTCGCCGAGAAGAGAAGAATTTGTCTGTCGACAGGTTCTGGGGACAGTATATTTAATTGACAAGCAACATGTTTCTGCTAATGTCCATACATGGCACGAATTGCACGAGTTATAGCCCCCGGCATACCCCACCACATCACTCAGCGCGGCAATCGCCGACAGCAGACCTTTTTCTGTGACGACGATTACACTGCCTATCTTGACCTGATGGCCGAATGGTGTGGTAAATACAGAGTAGAGATCTGGGCATGGTGCCTGATGCCCAATCACGTTCACTTGATTGCAGTACCTGAATCAGAAGAAGGTCTGGCCCGCGCGATTGGCGAAGCACACCGCCGCTATACTCGCAGGATCAACTTTCGGGAGAAGTGGCGTGGACACCTGTGGCAGGAACGCTTTGCATCGTTTCCGATGGACGAAAGTTATCTGTTGACAGCTGCTCGATATGTTGAGATGAACCCAGTAGCTGCCGGAATTGTTGAACGACCGGAGGAGTATCCCTGGAGCAGCGCCCAGGCCCATCTGCTGGCTGAAGACGACAAGTTGGTCAAGGTTGAACCGTTGCTTTCAATGATTGGAAGTTGGAGAAACTTTCTGACTTTGTCATCCGAGGATGAAATGACCACTTTCCGCAAACATGAGCGGTCTGGCAGACCACTTGGACAGGAGGCATTTATTGATCATATTGAGGCCTTGCTTGAGAGAACTCTCCGGCCACAAAAACCAGGACCGAAACTAAAGACTGGATAATTATATATACTGAGATCGGAAGAGCGTCG
>JAQUHM010000362.1 GCA_028683595.1 Geobacteraceae bacterium
CGCTGCATGCCCGTGATGTTCGGTTCCTGCGCCAGAGCGATCCGGTACTCTGTTTCCGACCGCACTCCTTTCCGTCGCAGTAGTCTCAGGATCATGTCGGAGCGTCGAACGACTTTTTGCAGGTTTCGGTACGGGTTATAGGCAAGTCGTGGACCGGGGAGCATGGCGGCAAGAAAGGCGCACTCCCGGGGGGTAAGTGACGAGGCCGGTTTGCCGAAGTAATAGTGGGCACCTTGACCGATACCATATACCATTGGTCCCAACTCAACTACATTCAGGTAGAGTTCGAGAATCCTACCTTTGGTAAGCTCTTCCTCCATGCGGCGGGCGAGGATAATTTCCTTGATCTTTCGGCTGATGGTTTTTTCCCGGGACAGGAAAAGATTTTTCGCCACCTGTTGGGTAATGGTTGAAGCTCCGCGGTCAAAACTTTTCTTTTCCAGGTCGTACTTGATGGCGTTTTTTATGGCCTTTACGTCAATTCCCTCATGTCGGTAGAAGTTAGAATCCTCGGCAAGAATGACCGCCCACTTCATCTCCGGAGGGATAGCCGCCGATGGCGTCCAGTAGGCGTTTTTCGGCCCGACGTACAGAGGATGGTAGTTTCCCTTCCAGTCTTTAACCTGGATTTTCATGCTTATACGGCGGTTTTTCAGGGTGTCAACCGAGGGAAGAGAGAGGAGGGAGATTCCGATATAGGCTGCGAACAACACAACAAGGCCTACGACAATCAGGATGATTTTTTTCAGATTCAGGGTGATTTTCAAAAAAGTACCTCTGGAAAAGTTCCTGGAGAGAAGTAAGACGTGCAACTTCTTTTCTCTGTTCCGGTCTTCTATCTAAGAAA
Source organism: Geobacteraceae bacterium (assembly GCA_028683595.1). Classification (GTDB taxonomy): domain Bacteria; phylum Desulfobacterota; class Desulfuromonadia; order Geobacterales; family Geobacteraceae; genus RPRC01. Next base: position 848 of record JAQUHM010000362.1, read on the forward strand.
GTTCAGCTGTTTTTGCTTCATATTCGTACTATTGGGCCGGCTTTTTTTGTTTCGCAAGGCTTTTGCCACTGGCTGTTTTTGCCATTCCCACAGCCATCCTGATGGCAGCATCCATGCTGAGGGCTGATGCACGGCCGGTACCGGCAAGGTCGTAGGCGGTTCCGTGATCCACGGAGGTACGAATGATGGGCAGCCCTAGCGTGACGTTGACGCCATCGTGAAAATGGAGCAGTTTCAAGGGGATGAGGCCCTGATCGTGGTACATGCAGACAACGCCGTCGTACTCCCCTTGTGCGGCGAAATAGAAAAGCATGTCGGCGGAAAGGGGCCCATGGGCATCGATTCCTTCTGCCCGGGCTGCCTCGACGGCCGGCGCGATAAAGCGACGCTCTTCGTCCCCGAAGAGACCTTTTTCGCCACAATGGGGATTCAGTGCCAGCACCGCGAGCCGGGGATTTTTTCGGAAATAGGTATGGAGGCTGCGGTGGGTGGTCCGGATGGTGGAAAGAACCTTGTCGAAGGTGATCAAGCGCGGCACATTGGAGATAGCCTCGTGAATGGTGACGAGAGTAACCCGCAGACGGTCGCCTGCCAGCATCATCACATAATCGCTGCACCCGCTAAGCTCCGCTACCAGCTCGGTATGTCCCGGATAGTAGTGACCGGCCCGGTTCATGGCCTCCTTGCTGATGGGAGCATTTGCCATGGCAGCCGCTTCTCCGCTGAGACACAGAGAAACCGCTTCTTTGATATAGCGATATGTGGCATCGCCGGCGTCAGAGGAAGGGCCGCCATATTCTATGTCTGTGGGTGCTAGGCGGGAAAGGGGGCGAAGATATATGACACCTTTGGTGCTTTTCGGTGGTACCCCTTCGGGAAGGATTTCCAGCCTCAGGGGCAGCCCGGTAACGGCCAGCGCCCGTTCCATGGTTGCCTGGTCTCCGAGAACCAGGGGGCGGCAAAGGTTTTCAATCTCAGGATTCGCCAGTGCCATGGCGATTATCTCGGGACCGATCCCGCAGGGATCTCCCATGGTAATGGCAATTACAGGCTTTGACATGATAGCTTTCTCCCTCGTTAGTCAGTGAATAACATGGTATAGACAATGAAACAGATCCGATGCATTTCCTGTCGGGGTGGATCATAACGGCATCCACTGTTGTTCCGTGCGATGTTGTTCCTGTTGAGGAACGGTCATTGACTCGTTCCTGACCGGGGTGTAGTATTATAGCTTGTTTTCTGGTGCAAAATTGAATAAACAGCGTGAATACCTATAGTCCTTTTTTCCTCTGATGTCTCATTTCCTGTCCGGTCACCCCGTTCTACGGATTCACGTCGAAATATATCAGACGGTTACTTTCATGAAACGTATTCGGTCATTTTATGTGCTTCTGTTGCTCGTGCTGTTTCCCCTGGTATCCCTTGCTCAGCGTACCATGCCTGTGGATGGCGGCAAGGTTACCTCCGGCATTGGCTGGCGTCTCGACCCCTTTGGCAGCGGCAGGATGGTCTATCACCGGGGTATTGATATAGCTGTTCCTGAAGGAACGCCGGTGTATCCGGTGCAAAAGGGCACAGTTTATTTTGCCGGTCCCTATAAAGGTTACGGAAATCTGGTTGCCGTCAATCACGGCAACGGGATTCTCACCCTGTACGGCCATAATGGCAGGGTAAAAGTCACGGCCGGAGATCGAGTGGACAGCACTACGGTCATCGCTCTTTCCGGTAATACCGGGATATCAACCGGACCCCATGTCCATTTCGAGGTCAGGGAGCTTGCCGGCTACGACAAACAGCGACACGAGAAGCTGACGCAAGACCTGAAAGCGGTTGTTGAGAACAATATCCATGAATGGATTGAAGATGCCGTCAGCGGCCAAGGCGGAGGCAGCGACGGAGAGCTGTACCTGCCTCCAGACATCGACGAATAAAAGCGGATCGGCAGTTCACTGGCGAAACAGTTCCCGGCTCAACGGGCAACAAGTCCCAGAATAAGGTGCAGGTAGCAGGCTAAGTCCCCGATTTCCTTACGATCATTTCCCAGATCTTCTCGCCAGGAGAAATCTTCCTTTTCATCATCCATATAGCGGCCCATCATATCGCATGCTTCGATGAATGCATCATGAGACTTGGTTCTGTCTGCATCCATGAGAAGTCGCTCTTCCGGGGTCGAAAGTTGCCAGTCAACCCTCATGCGGGCGTAGTCGACCGCCTTGCGAAACAAAACCATTCTAATCCCTTGCAGCCGTGACTTGCCGATCGCATGGGCTATTCGAGTTGCCTTTTCCCAGTCCATTTCCGAGCCTCCAGGATCACAAGTAGCCTACAGTCGCAAACCGGTTGTCAGCCATAAACTTTTATAAATGATTATGGATATACCATATCTTTCCCTCTGAAAGAAAGAGAAAGGACTGTTTATGCCCAGGGTAAAAGTTCTTCATTTACGGAAAGCGCCTCTACTGAAGACAGATATCAGCCTTATCAGGGTGATGAAAAGAAAGACGCCGTCCACTTGATCGGTAATCCGGGAAACTTCCCCATGGGCGAACGGTTAGTTCGGTATCAGCTTTCAGCCCCTGTTTTATGTGCTGTTCTGCGTTTTTTCGATGCGCTACACTTTATTCCGTACATTCGGAGGCTGAGTTTTTTCGGCCGGTCGGTTCCAGTGTGATGGAATTCATAGAAATAGAATGCCGACAGGGCTTTCAGATCTTTAGAGTTTGCCCCGGCAGAAAAATACTATATATTTAACTGCACCGGCAACTGCTTTGGTTGTTACTTTTTGTCAGTTGTCACGGTCCCTGGGAGGGAAATAAACATGACACACGATATTGAATCGTTAAGCATCAACACGATCCGCACGCTTTCCATGGATGCGGTACAGCAGGCTAACTCCGGCCATCCGGGAACGCCCATGGCCCTGGCGTCCCTTGCCTACGTTCTCTGGAGTCGGATTCTCCAGTATAACCCGAAAAACCCCGCCTGGTTCAATCGGGACCGCTTTGTCCTTTCAATCGGACATGCCTCCATGCTGCAGTATGCCATT
>JAQUHM010000363.1 GCA_028683595.1 Geobacteraceae bacterium
ACCGGAGCAGGTTTCTCGAAGAAAATATCATTGGCAAACATGGCTACGGCTATTCGATGAATACCTACAAAACCATTGCCGATGTGATGGAAAAGAGCTTTTTCATCTGTGAAGCGATTACTTCCATTGACAACGTCTCTCAGCGAATCCAGGCGAGAAAAACCGCCCTGCAATACGACGACATCTGCGTCACCCGCACCGGCAAATACCACGGCACCGTGCCGATCTCACTCCTGCTCAATTCAATCATGGAAAGAAATATCAACCTGGCGAAAGGCAGCAATCCCCTGAGCGGCCTGCCAGGCAATGAATTCATTCAGCGCGAAATATCCCTTAAGTTGAACCAGAGCATGCACTTCGATGTTGGCTATATCGACATCGACAATTTCAAACCCTACAATGACCACTACGGTTTCGAACGGGGCGATTACATCATTAAATCCCTGGCCGAGATTATCACCAGTGTCCTCTCCCGCCGCAGCTCATCATCATTCAACTTTGCCGGCCATATCGGCGGTGACGACTTCATCGTCGTCAGCCGTCCCCAGGATTCACTGCAGATTGCCCAGGAGATCAACAGCGAATTCGAGGCTCATCTTCCAGTCTTTCACGGCCAGGCGGACTTCACCAACGGCAGCTACTCGGCAAAAAACCGCCGCGGTATTGAAGAAGAATACAACCTCCTGTCCCTCTCCATCGGCATCGTCAGCACCGAAGTCTGCAGGATCGAATCCTACCCCCAACTCGCCTCACTGGCAACCGAAGTGAAGAAAAAAGCCAAGATGGAGAACGGCTTTTCCATCGTGCGTGATCAACGCTTACTTGGACCACGCTGAGAACTCTATATTTCACCCTTTCCGTACTGAAAAAAGCTAAAAAGACACTTATCTCTCCATAACCTGAATAGAGTGCAGCAAAAGCCCTCACCCTCGCCTCTCTTCCCGAAGTACAACCCTATTTTCGCCACATTTACCTTAAGTTCCCGGCAATTCTGTGCTATAAAATCCGGAACCAGCATTGGCAAACCCTATGGATGTTCGATTCATTAAAATCAGCATGTTTACATGGTGCCCAGGAAGCACGTTTTGGCCTGTAAAAATGCGTGTACAGGTATGGCGTCCTTGACATGCCGGGCTTACGGAATCTTTGCGGATTTTCAGACGCCGGACAGCTTTCCGAGCAGCACCACCAGTGGGCTCAAGAGGCCATCCGCAATGGCGAAAAGCCCCGGAAAAGTTTCCGGACAGAGAGCATTCCCCTTGGATATTTCGTGTAATTGCGCACAGAGGAGTAGCTAACTCATGATTTTTGCTACCATTATTTTCATTTCACTCATTTTGCAATGCATCGCCGTGTATTATTTTTTCCGGCTTATCTTTATTACGGGTCATACCCGAGCATGGTTACTACTCTCTTTAGGGATAACCACCATGGCTGCCCGTCGTTTCATTGCTCTTGTGACAGAATTGTTTAACCAGACACCGCATCACCTGATGAATTATTCTTTTGAAATCACCGGTATTTTGGGCTCAGCGATGATGGTTGCCGGGGTGATTTTAATAAAGCCTCTTTTCATCATGATCAAAAATGCGGAAGAAGAACAACGCGCCTTGGCGATGAGCCTCAAAGAGGCCTTGAGCAATGTCAAGGTTTTGAAAGAGCTGCTGCCTATTTGTGCTATTTGCAAAAAGATACGTGATGATGACGGGTATTGGCAACAGATTGAAACTTACATAACTAATAATTCTGACACCTATTTCTCCCACGGAATTTGCCCTGACTGCTGCAAGAAGCTGTATCCGGATCAGCATGAAAGGATGTTGCCGGGAAAGCATCATGACTAGGAGACTGCGGGGGTCTGACCAGATTAACTATCAGAAATATTGGAATTTATGGGCTATATTAGAAAATTGGGACGGATTTGTTTTTCGTAAAAACACGTAGCAATGCGATTCCCGGCCGAAAAAACAGGACTGGTCAATTTCCACACCGTTGACCATTAAACAGTGATACAACAGCAGAGCATCTTATTACGGAGATTGTTTTTTTAGAGGGCCAAAATAATGGAAAACGAAATACTACCATATGTGGAATTCTGCAAAGAGGAGGTCAAAAAAAAGATATCGGCACTCCTGACTACTACGTCAACCAAACAGATAGCAGCATCTGCATTCAGCTTCCATTTTTCGCAAAATCGAAGCTCATCAGATTTTCAAAAATATTATTACAGCATGGTCGCAAACCGCAGAGATTTCCTATCGTCCAAGGATTTCTTTCGCACATTCAAACAGAAATATTCCCTTCAAGGCATTGACACAAATTATCTTGACCGACTTGAGGATGAGAAAAAACATATTCTGCAACTAATCGACAATAGCGAATGGGCAATCCTTTACTTCCGATATTTCGCTAAGGCTCAAATTCAGCACGGTCAGAAGACCATTACTAAGTGTCTTGGGTCATTTTTTTCTAAGCTGGTTCATAGTATCAGACCTGAAGAATACTGCGCCCTCGACAACCCCATCAAGAGGCACTTCGGACTCGACGGCGAAAGTTTTTATATTGCTTTCACTATTATCAGTTCTGCTTATACGGAATGGGCAAGCGAAAACCCTCATCTCATACGTCAAATCAGAAACGAGTTCGAACACACACCTGGTGGAAAAAGTTACATCAATAAAACTACCAACCTGAAACTACTGGACTTGATATTCTGGAAGCAGGCCAATAGTGGAAAGTAGCCACCGCTGATACGGGTGATGTGTGTCGTTGCCTCTCAGTGACTCAGGCAACTTCAAGATAAGGACGTATGGCAATCCGACAGTCCTCCCTGGATCCGGTCTTTGTAATGGCGCCAATGGCCTCGATGATTTTTTCCGCCGAATCGTCCGCTGCAATGATCTCAAGTTTCACCTTCTTGACGATTTTCGCAGTGAACTTGGCACCACGAAAGATCATTACGTGTCCCTTCTGATGGCCATGGCAAAGTATGTCGCTTTCCATGAAATCCTCAACACCCATTTCATAGAGAGCATCTCTTACCTCTGGCAGCTTGATTTGTTGCATGACGGCTTCTATCAGCTTCATGGCACACCTCGGAGTGTAGGTCAACCTCACTACATAATAATGTGATATCTCTTGAGGTTTCTTTTACACAGTTCGTGCCAAATTGACGCGTGATTATATCATATGATTCCCGCTAGTTAGTTTCCATCCAGAAACCCCGGATGTAAAACTATTGGTTTTCAATTCGGAAAGTCTTGGCAGGGACAGGGTTGGAACTTCCCCAAAGCCTCTCGTAATCGGTCACCACCCGTTACACTGATCGGCTAATATGCTGGTTTCAAGCGGTTTTCTTGCTATTGCAATCGTGCAGTGAAGCCGTACGAGGGACTCCGTGAAAGCCCCAACCCTCCACGGAACAGCACTTTTTCAGTTTCCATATGGAAACCAGTTACGAATAACACCCCCTATTCAGGTTTAAAACATGCCGGAATCTTGTGCAGAATACCGAAAGTTGCCCGGGAAGTAGTCAGGAAATTACTCTTAAACCAGTCTGACCCTTTGACGTATCCCAAAACTCGTTACCAGACAGGAGCACCATGCAGGATACTAAACTGACACGACTGCTGCAGCGATTTTCCATAACCGCAGCAGCGCACTACCAGGCGCTGGAAGAAATGAATGAAGAGCGAGCCAACAGCCACGCACACATGCTTGCCGGACTGCACCGATCGATTATCGCCAGCGGAGAGAGCGGCAGACAGGCCCTGCTGGAACTGGTTGACGACAACGACCCGGTTGTGGCGGGAATGGCGGCGGTCTATTCGATCCGCTACGACAGCAAACGTTGCCTGTCCACCTTGAGACGTGTGGCA
>JAQUHM010000364.1 GCA_028683595.1 Geobacteraceae bacterium
CTAGGAAACATCCACTTGCCAGTACTGATGGGGCAACAGCGGCTGAACGAAACCTGTCCCTTTGAGAGAAGGTTTCTGGTTTCTGAAGCAAGCTCGCTTTTGAAAGAACGCGCCAGGAACTGGAAGGACTGACGGCCACTATGTTCTGGTCAAGCATCATGAAGGTTAGCTGCCGGTATCCTTCCAGCGGGTTGTCCAAGGCAAACTTGATGATGGCTTCCCGCTCCCAGGACTCAAGCCAGAAGTAACGGGGAATCGGGGCATTGTGTTTGTTGATTTTGCCGTACCGCTCGATCCATTTGTAAAACTTGCTCTTTCGGAAAGCTATGGGCCAGGCTTGTACTATTTGATATAAAGATCATCAGGGGACGTACTTGTCGTCAGATTGCGGAAGGTTATCATGATTAAATTCCGCCACGTTAGTTTAGGTAGCCCCTCAGCTCTAGAGGGGGATACTTACTTTTTTATATTCTGCTATCACATTTATAGTTTAGGCATCATTCGGGTAGTATTTAATTAAAAAATTGGCGGCCCTTGGAAGATATTGTGCGGAGAACTTACGGTTCTTGTTGGAGAGCGGAACAAATCTGGGTCTGGAAGGTTGAACCAGAGGCAACATATAATAATTCAGCTGAAAATTTATTGGGATGCGTCTATGCTTCGTTGAGAATATTTCAAGGAGTGCAAAGGAGGGATTGAAAAATGAAAGTCGTCATCATTGAATCGAGTCCGCGGCAAAATGGCAATAGTACGATTTTGGCCCAAGAGGTTGCATCCGGTGCGCGCAGCCTCGGCGCCGAGGTTGACATCGTGCATCTCCACGGAATGGACATCCGTCCCTGCTTCGCCTGCGATGCCTGCCAGGAGTCACTGGAGAAAGACTGCATCATCGATGACGACATGAGGGCTCTCTATCCCCGACTGCGTAGCGCGGATGCCATCGTCTATGCAACCCCCATTTACTGGTTCACCGTTTCCGGCCAGATAAAGCTACTCATGGATCGATGCTATTCCCTTACGTATATGGGCGCAGTGCCGGGAGAGGACGGCGAACCGGTCTATACCGTTGAAACCGACCTTGGTGGCAAGAAGTTTGGTGTTGTTCTCACGTACGGAGATGTGGACCCGTTCGTATCGGGCGCCGTAAATGCAATGCGCACATTCCAGGATATGGCCCGCTATGTGGGATCGGAGATCGTCGGTATTGTTTACGGGAGTGCCGTTGCGCCGGGTGAAGTGGCCGAAAATGAATCTTTGATGAAGCAGGCCTATGACCTTGGGAGACAGATCGCGGCGGGTGTTTGATAAAACGTGGGTACCTTGCCGTGCCGATTGTAAGTGCACTACACTATTCAGGGTGAAGTGTAGGCCAGACCTGCCAGGTTTTCAAAACCTGGCAGGTCTCTGTAACTAACTATTCCCTCTCAGGTTTTACCATTCCCAAGTTGGAGTGTTGGAAAACGGCTCACAGTCCAGACTGACGAAATCCTGCTGAAAATGCTATTTTTGCTTGTAATGGCCGTACTTGTGACCATGGCCCTTGTGATGCTTGCCGTGTTTTTTCTCTTTAAGATAAACTCGACGCCCATGTTCGACATAGCACGGACTCCCTCCATAAAACTGAATGGTTACCCCTGGCGGTGCCGGCAGGAAGCCATTAATGCTGACATTCACGTTGGGAGTGGGAGGAGCCGTCAACCCGGGAAGGCCGGGAAGCCCCGCATTTGCATCTTTGAACCCGAAGGTGCTGGCAACTGCTGTCATTATCAGCATGGAAAGAATAAACTTTGTACGCATTATAGCTCCTTTTTCAATTGGTAGTTATTTTCGTCTCTTTCGAGATTTCCACTTCTGTCCCCCGGTTCCGGACTGTGGAAACAGAAAAGCCGGGGCTGAAATATACATGATATTTCGGCAACCCGGCTATCTCGTTGAGACCCTGTAGGCTTTCCGCCCCATCCTCACGGATGGTTGAGTATTATCGTCTATCAGTAGTGGGAAATAATTTGCAATGATATCTGATCGTAAATATATGTCAACGGAAAATAACCGGGAATGGATGGCAAAGGCAAGTGGCTGAGTGGGCTGTGAGGAAAATAGGGGGTGTGTAAGAGCCCTGTGATTACCGGAACACGATCTGTGAAAGATAATTTCGAAATGTGCCCTGAGTGCAGGTCTTTCCCTGTGGAAAGCATGCCGTGGGCAACCGGGGAATTATTCAAAGGAATTTATGATCAGCGAATAAAATTCGTGAAGCGCTTCTCCTCTTTCTCTGGCGGGGTAATCTTGCTTTTGCCGTTTTCTACCAGTTTCATCAGCCATGCCATGTTCTTGCCGAGTACGCGCATGATCTGAACCCCCTCTTCGTCCTTGACCGCCTCACCTGGCATAAGTCCATGGATCACATTCCAATAGTTTGAGGTTGGTATCAGCATCTCGGAATAGCAGAGATAATTGTTCAACTGATCAAATGCCGGTAGCCCACCGGAACGCCTCACCGCGACCACCGATGCGCCAACCTTGTGCCGAAGCATGCCATTGTTGATGCTGGTCACAAAAAAGGCCCGGTCGAGAAACGATTTCATTGTCCCTCCCATAGCTGCGTAATGAACGGGAGAGCCGAGGATGATTCCATCTGCCTGCTTCATCTCCCGGATCCATTCATTGACCTCGTCACCGGGGAGAACGCACTGCTCGTTTTTATTTTTAATGCACTCGTAGCAGGCGATACACCCTCTAATGTTCTTTTTGCCGACATGAATTATCTCAGTTTTTATGCCCTCTCTTTCGAGTTCTGCAGCAACAATTTTTATTGCATGGTACGTATTACCTTCCTTGTTTGGACTCCCATTGATCGCTAGCGCTTTCATTCCTTAATCCTCCTTCTTTTAGAAAATGGGTTTGAGATTTCCTTCTCGGAACATATGTGCCATGTTGTAGTATACGCTATAAACCGTCAATAATGGACTTGTATGTAAGGCCTTGTGAGGGCAGGTTTGATTTTTTGACATACACTGGTATACATCACCCATGGCAAGAAAACCACGCATCCACTATCCCGGCGCTGTCTATCATGTCATTCTTCGCGGCAACTCAGGAGATCCGATCTTCTTTGAAGACCGCGACCGGTACAGACTTTATCTGATTCTACAGCATGCCGTTGAGAAGTTCAGATGCCGCATTCACGGCTTCTGCTTCATGACGAACCCCATCCACATCGTCATGCAAACGGGCGAGATACCTCTTTCGCGAATCATGCAGAACATATCCATTCGCTATACGAAATGGATAAATTTCACCAGATCGCGTACCGGGCACCTTTTTCAAGGCCGCGACAAGGCATTTCCGCTGGATGCGGACGAGTATCTGCATGAGCTCATACGATACGTACATCTGAATCCGGTGCGTGTCGAAATTGTTCCGGGCCTGAAGAACACCCATGGAGCGGGCACCACTCCTATCGTGGAACCATCAGCCTGCCATGGCTCACCACGGATTGGGTACTTTCACAGTTCTCCGGCACTATCAAAAAGGCGAGGGCAGGGTACCGATCATTTGTTTCAGACGGATTAAAAGAAACAAGAAGAGACGAATTCCACAGTTGCAACAAGGAAGGTCGCATCCTCGGTAATGATACCTTTGCCGAACAGCTATTTGCGGAAGTGGCTCAGCAGTGGGGGCAGGGATACGCACTGCCCGAGGAGATCAGAAGTGCTCTCCTTGAATGTTAAAAAATCTGGTTCGTCACAGTAATCAGTAAGTAATTTTGTTCTTTAACAATTGAAAAGCATGAGTTCCATCAGGTAGTTATGGAAGCGCGACCAACCATTCTATCTGAGAGAGGAACCCATGCTTATCAAACA
>JAQUHM010000365.1 GCA_028683595.1 Geobacteraceae bacterium
AGTGGACCATGGTCCGTATTCCGAGTTCGGCGACCTCCTTACCCAGCGCGGCATGCAGTACGCCTTTGCTGGCTACGACATTCCCAGCATGCGTGGTAATGGCCGGACGGTCTGTACCAACCACTGCTGGGGCGCCCCGTTTCGCGCCTACGGTTCTCCGCAGGCTTTCTTCGCCTCCGAATCCCTTATCGACGAGTTGGCCAAGAAGATGGGGAAAGACCCGTTCGAAATTCGTGAATTGAACTGTTACCGTCCTGGTGCAACCACTCCGACCCAGCAGACACCGGAAGTGTTCGTATTTCCCGAGCAGTTCGAAGCGCTCCGGCCGAGATACGAGAGAGCCGTTGCAAACGCGAAACTGAGAAGCACGGACACCAGGAAGTGTGGCGTTGGTGTTTCCCTCGGTATTTACGGTTGTGGCCTCGACGGTCCCGATACCTCTGAAAACTGGGCGAAACTGTTACCCAACAACGAAGTGATGATAGGCAACAGCTGGCAGGACCACGGCCAGGGTTCCGATATGGGTACGCTCGCCTTTGCCCATGAAACACTCAAGCCTCTCGGCCTGAAGGCGTCGCAGATCCACCTCTGCCTTAACGACACCAGCCTCACGCCGAACAGCGGTCCGTCCGGCGGCAGTCGCAACAACGTTGTTACCGGTAATGCCATCAGGGTTTCCTGCGAGAACCTGATTGCCGCCATGAAGAAGGCTGACGGCACGTATCGAACCTATGACGAAATGGTGAAGGAAGGAATCGAAACCCAGGTATACGGCAAGTGGACCACCCCGTGTACGCCGTGCGACGTGGAGACCGGCAAGGGCGAACCGTTCTGCATCTACATGTACGGCCTGTTCCTTGCTGAAGTCGAAGTCGATATTTCCACCGGTAAGGCTCATTGCTACAAGATGACCCATGTGGCCGACGTCGGTACCATCACCAACCAGTTGGTTGTTGATGGTCAGATCTACGGTGGCCTGGCCCAGGGTATCGGCCTCGCTCTCACCGAAGATTTCGAATTCATCAAGGCCCATTCCAACATGATCGGCGCTGGCTTCCCGTTCTGCAATGACATCACCGACGATCTGGAAATCATTTATGTAACCAAGCCTCGTGAACTGGGCGCCTTCGGCGCCGGCGGCGTCGGAGAACTTCCTCTTACTGCACCGCACTGTGCCGTCATCAACGCTATCGACAATGCTTGCGGTGCTCGTATCCGCCACTTGCCGGCATATCCCGACAAGATCCTTGCAGCGCTCAATTCGCCGAAGAAGGCTTTCGATGTGGCTGATGCGCTTGCGCAGGGCTATGTCTGCCAGGATGTTACTTCCGTACCGCCGAAGAAATAATTACTACTGTAGGTGTTTTTGAATCGTTGGTGTCGGTTCTTGATCCGGCCGGCGCCATACTTCTTTCACCGTAATATATTTTATGTTATAACGATGGGGGGCCGCCGCAACGGTGGACTCTCCATCGTTTTCTATTGTACCTATCCACAATCGAACGCAATTCCCGAGGAAAGAAGGTCCCGATGGAAAAGAACGAACTCATTGCATGGGAGAACAAGTGCATCCAGGAGGAATCTCCTGAATGTACTTCGGCCTGCCCGCTCCATGTGGATGCCAAACTTTTTCTGAAAGAGGTCCAAAAGGGGGACTGGGACGCGGCCTACAAGGTTCTGAACAGGACCATGCCGTTTGCCGGCCTTCTTGGACGAATCTGCGACCGTCCCTGCGAGAAGAGGTGCAAACGAGAGGCCGTGGGTGGCCCGATTGCCATCGGAGCACTTGAGCGGCTCTGCGTGGAGAAATTTGCGGGGAAAAAACGGGTCCAGCCGTTGCCGCGAAAAAATCATCGCATTGCCGTTCTCGGCGCGGGACTGGCAGGTGTAACCGCTGCCTGGGATCTTCTCAAAAAAGGGTTTGCCGTCTCCATTTTTGAACCGGGTGATCGGTTGGGCGGATCACTCTGGGATATGCCGGAACAATTGCTTCCTCGGGAAGTAATCACGGAAGAACTTTCGGTACTTCAAACCTTGATGGCGGACATCCGCCTCGGAATCAATCTTGACAATGCGCTTTTTGCGCAGGTCTGTGAAGAATACGAGGCCGTGGTTCTCGATCGGGACTCGCTTCATGGCGTCGATATTTCTCTCAAGCTGGATGAGGACGGCCTCATTGCCATTGATCCCGCGACGGGCACTACCGAGAAAGATGGCGTATTCGCCGGAGGCGGAACCCGTGTTCGTGGCAGTTTCTCCCCGGTCATGGAAACGCTGGAAGGAAGAAAGCCGGCCCTCTCCATAGAACGCCTGATGCAGAAAGTCGGATTGGGTTTCGGCAGAGAAAACGAGGGGCCACGCAGTTCCCGGCTTTACACCAGCTTGGAGGGGATTGATCCGTTGCCGCGTGTCGTTCCCGCAGATGCAATCAAGGGCTATAGCGAAGAAGAGGCGCGCATGGAGGCGGCGCGCTGCATTCAATGTGAATGCATGGAGTGTGTCAAGAAATGCCTCTTCATGGAACGCTACAAGAGATACCCGAAAAAATACGCCCGGGAGATCTTCAATAATGAACGTATTCTCTTGGGCGCTGCCCACCAATACAATGTTTTCACCAATTCCTGCAGCGCGTGCGGTCTCTGCGAGACTATCTGTCCCAACGATTTCAGCATGAGAGACCTCTGTCTTGAGGCTCGTCGCACCATGGTGGAGCAGAAATTCATGCCGCCGTCTTTCCACGAGTTCGCCCTTCAGGACATGGCGTTCAGTAACAGTGCGCTGTTCACGCTGTGTCGCCATGAACCGGGCAAAACGGAGAGTGCCTGGCTGTATTTCCCCAGCTGCCAACTTTGCGGTACCGCACCCGGCGAGGTCGTATCCTCCTATCGTTATCTGCAGGATAGGCTCTCCGGGGGAGTGGGGGTTCTGCTGCATTGCTGCGGCGCCCCTGCCTTCTGGGCCGGACGGGGAGACCTTTTCGAGGAAGCGCTGGACAAGATACGTGCTTCCTGGGTGGAGTTGGGCAAACCACGAATAATCACCGCCTGCCCCACCTGTCTGAATATTTTTCGGGAGCATCTGCCTGAAGTGAAGCTGGTCTCGCTTTGGGAGATCTTGCTGGAAATCGGTATTCCCGATTCTTCCTGCCTGCACGGAACTGCGGGGAGCATCGTTGGCGTTGTCGATCCTTGTGCTACCCGCCATGATCCGGTTGAACAAAAAACATTCGCAGGATTCTTACGTCTCTCGGCATGCAAATCGAGGAATTGCCCTTGAGTGGCGAAATGCCAGAGTGCTGCGGCTTCGGTGGGCTCATGTATAATGCAAACCCCGTTCTTGCCCGGGATGTGGTAGCCCGCAGGACAACGGCGAGCGACAATGACTACCTGGCCTATTGTGCCATGTGCCGCGACAATTTTGCCGCAGCGGGAAAACGGGTTTCTCATCTCATCGAGCACCTTTTCCCCGCTGTTGCCGGCGGTGACCCGGCTGCCCGCAGTTGGATCTCCTGGTCGGAACGACGCGCCAATCGCTGCCGGGTAAAGGAATTGGTTCTTCGTGATCTTGACGAGAATGAAGATGGTCAGATTGAGGACTATGAGAAGCTGAACCTGACCATATCGCCCGAGGTGCTGAAAAGGATCGATGAAAGGAGAATCCTGACGGAGGATATTCGGAAGGTGATTTTTCATGCGGAAGCCAGCGGCAAGAAGATGTGGAGCAGGGAAAACGACAGTTACCTGGCGTATCTGCAACCGGAAAACGTTACCTTCTGGGGTGAATATTCTCCCTGCGAAGACGGCTTTACGATCCTGAATGCATATTGTCACAGAATGCAAATC
>JAQUHM010000366.1 GCA_028683595.1 Geobacteraceae bacterium
GGTCCGAACCGACATAGTTCTGCATGATCATAGAGAATGCCAATGGTTCTCCATCAGCAGTCACCGTGTAGCCGGCAAGCGCGGACACACCCTTCATTGTCCCGGTCTTGGCCTTGACTTTACCCTCGGCAGGCGTTCCTTTCATCCGACGTGCAAGGGTACCGTCCCTTCCTGCAAGGGGCAGCGCATTTACAAAAAACGGGGAAATCGCCTGATCCTTATATACTGCGACCAGGAGACGCGTAATAGTATCGGCATTGGTCAGATTGTACCGTGACACCCCCGATCCATCGGCTATCACCAAATGATCCGTGGGTATCCCGTTTTCTCGAAGATACTCCTTGACTACTTCCTCACCCTTGGCAGCAGTACCTTTTTGCCCGGATTTCGTGTGGGCAAGATACTTCAGAAGGTTCTCCGCACTCAGATTGTCACTGTTCTTCAGCATGACCGTTACAATCTCTCCAACCGGATGTTGGGTCGCGGTGAGTTTTATGGCATCAGACGGTTCAACACCACTTGTCTGGGGGCCGGCCTTTATCCCGGCCTGCTTCAACTGCTCTGCCAGCAATGTAAGGGTATATAATTCAGGCCGCCAAACAGTCAGTCGACTGCTGACAGAGCGACAACCCGGAGCAAGTGAGCCGGTAACACGGATATGATTATTACGATCCCCCGCCGGTCTTGTTACGGAAACAGAACAAGGTCCACCGGGTTTCCCGGTTTTCCCGGCGTTTTCTATAACTACATAGCGGGTTGACGGCACGGTGGACACCTTCATTGGCGACGATGCAGCCTTGCCGGGAGATACCTTCACAGTGATAGTGTTGCCATTCACCGAAAGGGCTGACAAGTACATTGCCTCAAGAGCTGGCTCGTCATCCCACATCCAGCCACTACCCCAATAGGCATCATCAAAACACCCTGTATCGCCAACAAGTTCATACTGTCGACCAAGGGAAAGTTTACCGGCAAGATCGCTGGCTATATGCTTCAGGTCAGCTGTTTTCAGAAGGGGATCGCCGCATCCCCTGAGATAGAGGACAGTGTTTTCCGGGTTTATGGCAATAGAGGTTTCAATGGTGTGGTCAGGGCCCAAGCGTGAAAGAACGGCTGCTGCGGTAAACAGTTTTTGTACCGAAGCTGCCGGCATAAGCAGGGAAGGGTTTGTTTCGTAGAGGGTTGAACCGCTTTTGAGCGAAACCACCTTGATCGAAGCAACAGAATAAGGGAGCAGCTCACGGGCAATCATGCCATCAAGTTTTTTCTTCAGAACGAGAATGGGAGAACTGCTTGACGACACGGTCGGAGAAACCGGACACGTATAGCTCACTCTTTGAGAGGCACAACCGGCAAAGAAAATCAGGAGCGATAGTTGAGCAAGAAAGGTAAGCCGTAGCAGTTTCATGGTAGTAATTCCTTTTGTCAGAATATGCTGAAAGGAGCCATAGAACGGGACCATCAGGAACATTTCGTTGTGACGATGTCCTACCTGTAAACATTCGGAATCCCGCATCAGGCTGGGTCATTCCTTTCTGAAAGTACTTCCTTTTTTGCTCTTGGGGCCCGACGTGATCTCGAGGTAAGTACCCGGAGCGAAACAGGTATCTGCTTCGCGATTTGGCATATGATTTTCTAAACCGCTGCCTGCACAGGGGCCCGTACTAAAATCAGTGAATACCCGCTGACAAGCGATACAGTTTTTCCAAGGCAGGATAAATTTCTTCCGATGTTTGGGGCTTCAGAAATTTTGTCATGAGATGCGGGAAAAGAGGACCGAAGTCGCGCAGCGCATCCTCTCTCATATAAATAGATATGGAATTTTTTTTCATCAGATTGGATAGGTGCGAAGGGCCCGTGTCGTTCCCCACATAACCGCACGAATAATAGAGCAACATCGCTGTCTCTTTGAGGCTGAGTTTCCCTCTGAAATCAACAAAATACGGTTTTTCCGGCAACTTTGGGAAATTGCTTATGCCTATGAAGGCTGTCTGCATCCCGTATTTTTCATATGCCATTTTCGCCAGATCAAAGAAATATTCTTCCTTCCAGAGCCTGTCAGAATTGTTTTTCATGCGTCCGGAGGCAGCTTCCATGCAGAAAACCAGGTACTTTGAGGTTATTGACGGTTTCCATTGAAGAAAAGTATTGTTGAGGGAAAGACTTTCAGCGTCAAACCTGAAAGTCTGCCGTATCTGATCAACAGTATAACCCATCTCCAGGCAGATGCCGAAATGCCTGATCTTGGCACTGGTAAATTCAAATTCAGACTTCAGGTATTCCACCAGGCCTACGGGTAAGATTGACTCCATATGCGCAAGACTCAAATACGGCATATTGACTGAATATATGATGTGCTTTTTGTTGGGCATCCTTAAACCATGGGATTTTCTGGAACGGTACCCCAGGTTCCCGGTAGTCGTGGACAAGAAAAACGTCTTGTCCGCAGGAGCCAGCCATGACTTTATTTTTGAGCACCACGTCATTCGTCGAACCTTGAACAGATCCAGCGCCTGGAGTATCTCCGTC
The DNA here is from genome assembly GCA_028683595.1 of Geobacteraceae bacterium. Classification (GTDB taxonomy): domain Bacteria; phylum Desulfobacterota; class Desulfuromonadia; order Geobacterales; family Geobacteraceae; genus RPRC01. The sequence goes on from JAQUHM010000366.1 coordinate 2,530, forward strand.
AAGGGAAGAGCCGTAATAAGCTCATATTCGAAACGGTCGGAATCATACTTTTCCTTCAACTGTTTCAGGCATAAAATCGCTGGCAACGTCAAAACTGTGTCGCCGATGCGGTTGGGGAGAACTATTTCTATTCTTTGGACGGCCACGTGATCTTCCATGATAAAAAAAGAAATTTATAGTGTTTCGAGGTGACCACAGATAGGAAGCGTGGCTGAGTCAAAAAATATCCGGCCCATTTAGGCGATACTGACTTTCATTCAATTTTTAACAAAACAAAAAACAAAATACCATGATATTTTTATAAAATAATGGTACGGCACCCTGCAGCCACTTGCTACCTCTGTTTCGAGAGCAAATGTATCAAAGCGAAAACTGCTCGGCGGCTTCAGTGACAAACTCCGCCAGCCGCTCTTTGGTTATCAATCCCCGGACATTTTCGGCTGATGCCGTGGTGCCGTCCGACAAGACAACCACAAAGGATATTTCATGGGAAAAGATCCCGCGGAATAGTCTCAAAACAGTCGTTTTTTCCGTGACAACAAGATAATCCTTTCTTGCAGCATCCCTCAAGGTATCGGCTTTCCTCCCATATTTCAGGTTTGACAACACCATACTTCTCGTAACCATACCGAGTATCCCGTCATCCTCCTCAACGAGAAAATTCACGAGTGCTGTATCTTTCAGAATTCCTTGCCCTGCCATTTCCTCAAAAGTAAGGGAAGCCGGCAAAACCTTGAACCGGGTATCCATGATGTCCCTTGCCATCTTCACCTCAATAAGGCTCGCCCGGAGAGAATCGGGGATGACATGCCCGCGGCGAACGAGCTTCTGGGTATAAATGCTTTCCCGTGACAACATCTTCCTGATCCCGTAACTGATCGCAACGGTAATCGTTATGGGAAGGATTACCGTGTAGTCGAGGGTCATTTCGAAGATCATGACGATAGCGGTCATTGCCGCTCCCGTCACTCCTCCCACCATACCTGCCATCCCAGCCACTGCAAAAGCGGGGGGACTGATCGGCAATTCCGGAAACAACCCTGCCAGAACCAGCCCATACGCGCTCCCCAGAGTCGCACCCAGAAACAGTGACGGAGAGAATATCCCTCCGGAACCTCCGGAACCCAGGGTAAGGGATGTAGCTAACAGCTTGAGAATGGAAAGTATCAGGAGCAGGTACAGCGGGAAACGCTTCCCTGAGAGAACTTCCTGGATAGTGGAGTATCCGATCCCCTCGACATAATAGTGACCGAACAGGGCCATGGCAAGTTAGTTGAGAACGCCAACCAGCGACATCCCCA
>JAQUHM010000367.1 GCA_028683595.1 Geobacteraceae bacterium
AGCTGTTCGAGTCTGCTCGCCATCTGTTCGGAAGGGACTGTGTAGATCTGGGGGGTAACAGTAACATTAGAGAAACCATGGCACTGCTGCGGAGGGCGACGGTTTTTGTTGGGAACGACAGCGGAATCATGCACCTTGCAGCAGCGGCAGCAATTCCTTTGGTAGCATTGTTTGGTCCCCAGTCTCCTCAGAAATTCGGGCCGTGGAGCGAGCGTGCAAAAATTATTTATACGAAGTTCCCCTGTTCTCCCTGCAGACAGAAGTTTTTTACGGAATGTGAACCTTCGCTGCGTATGAAGCCGGCCTGTATCGAGGCTATTTCTGTTGATGAAGTATTTTCTGCATGTTGTGAACTTCTGGGCTGTTCGGGGACTGCTAGTGCAAAGAATTAATATGGCGATGGTTCCGATGATGATCCCCATTTCCTACTTATTGTAAGATAATTTTTAGAGACACCATGTAATACAGCTTTCTTTCCTTGTAGCGGGATTACTGTTCAAGTATAAGGTTTTATGAATACCTGGGGCCAATCCAGACGTTGGTGGTTCTGATGAATAATGGCTGTCTGGACAAGGTGAAACTGCGATTTGCTCCTCTTGAATTGTCAGAAATACATTGCATTGGAAGTTTGTCAGGGCCGATTGATTTTAAATGTTTATCGAAATGGAGCGATTGAAGAAGCTTAAGATTGGCAGTTGTGGGAAAACTTCTTTCAAGGTGTCGTTCATACATCAGGGTAATCTGGACGGTCTTCTCAATAATTATCTCCGTATTTTCTCCCCTAACGGCTTTTTTCCAAGAACTTACGTGGTAGATTTGCGTGAATCTCACTTTTGCGTGAAAAGATAGCAAACTGCTTTTTTGCCACCATGAACTTGCAAGAATTACTCCTTGCAATGATATGACAATTTCAGCACTGAAAGGGAATCTCAACTGGTTGGTGGAAATTTTGAAAAGGAGAATATACGGCTCTGTTTCATGTTTTCAGCAGACAAATATGATTTATATTCGACTCTATTGTTGATAACAGGTTTCCCAAGAGCATCCTCTTTAAAGGTTTCGCTTGTTGTCGGTGAAAATACGTTTATTGACACCAAAAAACTCATGCCTGCGAAGTGAGCTAAGGCGAGCAAGACATTTTTTCACGGATGATACGCGCTGAAGCTGGAAAGCTTTAATAACGTTTTTTGAAGATGTACGGTTCCGGCAAAATAAATTGCACCTTGTTCACGGTTTTTCTGTGAGGTCTGATCGAGTAGGCGGGAATAAAGTGTCAAGAGATGGAGAAATAAATGGCTAAAAAGAAGATATCTGCCGTGGTTCGCACTTTCAACGAGGAACTCAATATTCGCGAGTGCCTTGAGAGCGTAAGCTGGGCTGATGAGATCATTGTTGTTGACGCCTGCAGTACCGACCGGACAGTGGAATTTGCACGGGAATTTACCGACAGGGTATTGATCCAGAAATGGCTTGGCCATATCGGCCAGAGCCAGTTTGTCACGGATCGAACCGAAAATCTCTGGGTCTTCAGCATCGATGCCGATGAACGTGTATCGCCCGCTTTGCGGGACGAGATCCTGGGCCTTGATCTGGAGAACAGTGTTCACGATGCCTATGACATGCCCCGTCGCCATTATTTTCTCAAACGCTGGATCAACCACTCTGGATGGTTTCCTGACAGAAATATTCGTCTTTTCCGCAAGGACCACTGCTTCTGGGGAGGGTATGAGCCCCATGACAAGATTCAAGTTTCCGGCTCACTGGCGAGCCTGAAAAAGGACCTTTATCACTACATCTACCGGGATATCAACCATTTCGCGGAAACCAAGAACAAATATGCGACCCGCACGGCTCGTGACCATTTCAAGTCAGGGCGGAAATCGACCCTGATCCACTTTACCCTCCGGCCGCTGTATACCTTTGTTGACAGGTATTTCATTCGACTCGGAATCCTGGATGGGCTTGCCGGATATGTGATTTCGGTTATGGAGGCCTACGGTGTCTTTCTCAAGTATCTGAAGCTTTACGAGATGCAGAAAAAACTGATACGTTATCCAGAAAAAGAATCATCCGGTGAGATATCGTGAGGATTTCGGTAATCGTTCCCACTTATAACATACCGGCCGCCTTTGTCTCTGTCGCCTGAGCTTGACCTGTCAAACCCGTATTCCCGAAGAAGTGCTGGTGGCCGATGACGGAAGTGGTGCGGGAGACGGCTGCGGTTGTTCGTGATTTTGCACGTTCCGGTTCTTTCTGCCGCAGGAGAGGATGTTCGGCACAGCGAGGGTGAGTATCGTATGCCAGATGACAGTTTTGTCGATGAAAGTTTGACCGCTGTCCGCGGAGTGAGCGTCGTGATTCCCAACTACAACGGGTCTTCTCTGTTGAGGGAAAACCTGCCCTCGGTCATCGATGCCTTTTCTTGCTGGGGAGGTCCCCATGAGATCATTGTTGTTGACGATTGCAGCACCGATGACAGCATCAAGGTTCTGGCCAGGGACTTTCCCACCGTTCAGATTCTGGTGAACCAGTCAAATCAGGGTTTTTCCCGGACCTGCAACAGGGGAATGGCAGTGGCCTGTCATCCGGTACTTTTCTGTATAAATACCGATGTCAGGGTTCAGGCAGACTTGGTTGCCCCTGTTTTGAAGCATTTCTCCGACAGGAGTGTCTTTGCAGTTACTCCCGCAATCCTTGCAGAAAGGGAAGGGAAGAATCAGGGAATTGTCGATGCTTTGTACGGCAAAGGTTTTATCAAGGGTGGCTTTGCGCCTCTCGGAGTTACCTCTCCTGTCAGGGAAAACCTTTATGCTATCGGTGCCTGTGTGGCCTATGACAGGGGAAAATTCCGTTCCCTCGGGGGCTACAACGAGATATTTTCCCCCTATCTTTTTGAGGATGTTGACATTTCATACCGTGCATGGAAACGGGGGTGGCGAAGTCTCTACGAACCCGGAACAGCGGTTTTTCATTACAACAGTGCTACCATTCTAAAGGCGGGCAAGAAGAGAAAACGCACTATTTATTTCCGTAACCGCTTTCTCTTTCACTGGTTGAATCTTACGGATCCGGGTCTTTTGGCCAGGAATGTCCTCTATACAGCGTTTCGCCTCGCGATCAGCTTTCTCTGGCTGGATGTGCCCTACTACCGTGCCTTCCTGGGGGCCTTGTGCTTTCTTCGACAGGTCGTCCGTCAGCGTCGGGATATGAAACCCTGCCAGGTTCTCGGCGATCGCGAAATTCTGCGAAGGACATCCGGATGTCTGTCATGAGAAGTCCGAAAATTAGCGTCTGCATTCCTTCGTATAACTGCGCCCCTTTTCTTGCTGAAGCCATAGATTCGGTTCTTGCCCAGTCCTACACCGATTTCGAATTAGTGATCATTGATGACTGCTCCAGCGATTCAAGTACTGAAATCATCGCCGGGTATGGTGAAAAGGACCCGAGGATCGTCTGTCTGAGCAATGAGACAAATCTTGGCATGGTTGCCAATTGGAACCGCTGCTTAGAGTTAGCGAAGGGAGAGTACATTCATTACCTCTTTGCCGATGATACCTTTGCCTCCCCGGAATGCCTTGCAAAGATGCTGCGCGTTATTGAGTCCGATTCTGCCATCTCCCTGGTTGTGTCGGCACGTAATATCATAGACGAGGATTCCAGGATCAAGAGTGTCGCTTCCCATTTCAGGGACCAAAAGATTGTCCCGGGAACAGAGGTAATTCGTAGATGCCCCTATGAAGGGCGCAACCTGGTCGGCGAGCCATCGGTGGTGATGTTCAGGAAAAGTCAGGCTCTCCGGGGAATC
>JAQUHM010000368.1 GCA_028683595.1 Geobacteraceae bacterium
GGCCAGGGCAACAGCGAAGAGGACGTGGAATCCCTGCTTGAAATTCTGCCGGGCATCATCCAGCGACTGCGCGACGTTTCCACGTCTTCCTGAGATTGCAGCCTACTCACCATGCGTCTTGTAATTACACCCTGAAAATGATATGTTAAAGAGCTTGCGATGTGACAGGAATCTGCCGTAAGCAGGCAGGAAGTATCCCCATAGAAAATGCCCGGCAAGACGCACCACAGGGAGACGACATGAAATCGTGCAGCAGCAGGCAGGAAGCGGACACTCTTGATTCAACAGTGGTAAAGCCATACTCGGTCGAGCTTGCCATCGGCAACACCCCTCTGGTGGAAGTTACCAGTCTCAACTCCAATCCCCGCGTGCGAATACTGGCGAAAATGGAGGGAAACAACCCCGGCGGTTCCATCAAGGACCGGCCCGCCTACTACATGATTTCCAAGGCGGAAGAATCCGGAGAGTTGACCCCTGACAAGATTATCCTTGAAGCGACCTCCGGCAATACCGGGATCGCCCTGGCCATGATCGGCGCTGCCCGGAAATACCGGGTAAAGCTGGCCATGCCTGCCTGTGTGAGCCTGGAAAGACGCAGCATCCTCGAGGCCTACGGTGCCGAAGTGGTTCTCTCCCCTGCCCACGAAGCCACAGACGGTGCCATTCGCCTTGCCCACCAGATACTGGAGGAAAATCCCGGCATGTACTACATGCCCAATCAATACGCCAATGAAAACAACGTGTTGGCACACTACGAGACTATCGGACCGGAAATCTTTGCCCAGACCGGCGGCAATGTCGACATCTTCATGGCCGGTATGGGAACCGGTGGCACTCTCATGGGAGTGGGACGCTTTCTGAAAGAAAAAAACCGGAATATCAGGATCATCGGAGTCGAACCGCGAATCGGCCACAAGATCCAGGGACTCAAGAACATGAAAGAAGCGATCGTTCCGCAGATTTACCATGAGGACAGGCTGGACGATAAAATTGTCATAGAAGACGAGGACGCCTTTGAAACCGCCCGTCTGCTTGCCATCCAGGAAGGCCTGTTTGTCGGCATGTCCGGTGGAGCAGCCATCGCCGCGGCGATCAGGATGGCTGATAAGCTCGATTCAGGAACCATCGTAACTATCCTGCCCGACCGGGGAGACCGTTACCTCAGCACCACCCTGTTCCGTTCAGTGTGCGCCTGCTGCCCCCCCTGATCCCTTCCTTACCACCCCAACTTCCGAAGGGATCTTATGAAAGCGCATATTAACGGTATTTCCCTGTCTTATGGGGACACCGGAAGCGGCCCTGCCGTAGTCCTGCTGCACGGCTTTCCGCTCTCCCGGGGCATGTGGCCCCCCCAGGAAGAAGCGCTGGCAAAGGCCGGTTACCGTCTTATTACCCCTGACCTGCGAGGTTTCGGCGAGAGCGAGGTGCCGGAAGGCCCCTATTCCATGTCGATGTTCTCGGACGACGTCGTTGCGCTCCTGGATTTTCTGGAAATAGACCGGGCTGTAATCGGGGGCATGTCCATGGGCGGATACATCCTTCTCGATCTCCTGGAACGATACCCGGAGAGAGTCGTTGCCGCCTGCTTTATCACCACCCGCAGCACCTCTGACAGTGAAGCGGCAAAGGCCGGGCGCCTTGCCCTCCTGGAAAGGACGAAAAAGAACGGAACACAGAGCATGGCGGAACTGTCCACCGCCACCCTTCTGGCCGGGGAAACGCTGGAACGCAACCCGGAACTGGTAAATACCGTCTACCGCTGGATGACCTCCGTCGACATCAGGGGGATCGAGGGAGCTCTTTATGCCCTCCTGGACAGAAAGGACTACTCCTCGCACCTGGTGAACTTCGACCTGCCGGCCCTGGTGATCGGAGCGGACCAGGATAGCGCCATTAAGCAGGAGGATCTCCTGGTCCTCAGCAAAGGGCTGCCAAACTGCGAACTATGCATAATCCCTCAGGCAGGGCACATGGCCAACCTGGAACAGCCGGAAGCTTTCAACAACTGCCTGCTACGTTTCCTGCACAGGGTCTGTACGGAGAAAGGAATCTGAGTCGCACGTGACACGTTTGACGCTAAAACTCCCCTTATCATCACAAGGACCATAACCCCATGGAAGCAAAGACCAACAACGCTACAGACAGATATCGCCGCCCCGCCTGGATGCGAGTACTTGACATCCTCCTGCGGACCGGCCACGTCGGTTTCGCCGGGATACTTTTAGGCGGGTTCATTTTTGAAGTCCCCAACGATCTTCATCTCTGGCACTATCTCACCATCTTCACCGGCCTCGGCCTCTTGCTGCTCGAGCTTCGCCACAGCCTGGGCTGGCCCCATCAGGTTCGCGGTTTAGTCGGTATTGTCCATATCGGGCTGCCCGGACTGGTCCACCTTTTCCCAGCCATGGTGATTCCCTTCACCTGGATGACCCTCGCAACCGGGGGCATAGTAAGCCATATGCCGCGCAAACTCCGCTACTGGTCAATTCTTAACGGGAGGGTTGTCGATTAACACGGCACCGAAACAAAACCACGGCAGCAACCTTTACGGAGCCCTCAGTACCTTTTGCATGGTGCTGATCCTGCTCCTCAGCGGGCTCACCGCCAGTGCGGCAGACCAGTGCCAACCCCGCTATGCCGTGGCAAGCGGACCTGTCCCGGTCCTCAACACTCCCGACTTCTGCTCGGTCTTCGGCAGCAATGACGGCAGAACCATGGCCCTCGACCCCTGCGGACAGCCCCGCGCCCTGGAATTTATCGCCCTTCCGGGAACCGCTTTCCTGATCGAAGATGTAATCAAAGACTTTTCCATCCCTGTCTACCGGGTAACCAGCGACGAATATCCCTATCCATCGACAACCGGTTACTACGTGGACAGCCGCATGGTCCGGATAGCAGACAGCCCACCACCGCAAAGAATCCGCAGCCTACCCGATCAAAAAACTATCATCTCAAGGCTCGTTTCAGCAGTAGGAACACACTACCTTTGGGGCAGCAACCTGCGCCAAGGCATCCCGGCACTGCTTTCCCTCTACCCCCCCGCGTCCGGCCGGCAGATTGACAACAGCACCCGGGAATCCTGGACCCTGCGAGGCCTCGACTGCTCAGGACTCCTCTATGAAGCCACCGATGGCTGGACACCGCGAAACACCTCGGCATTGGTCAGCTACGGCTCCCTGGTGGAAATTGACGGCCTTGATGCAAACGGGATTGTGCAGAGAGTGCAGCCCCTCGACCTGATTGTCTGGAAGGGCCACGTGATGATTATTCTCGACCGGGAACGGCTGATCGAAAGCCGCCTTGATTGCAAGGGGACGCATGACGGGGTGAGGATTCGAAATCTGAAGGAGGCCCTTCGGCAACTTCTTGCCAACCGGATGCCGTTGAATGAGTATGAAGGAAGAAGCTCGACAGCGACCAAGGGCTTCGTCATTCGCAGGTGGCATCCCGGAATCCGGTTTGAATCCGGGACAAGGTAGGAATGGATGGTCAGGACCAGGAAAAATCCACTAGAATCAACGGCAATCTTCAGTTCCCCGCATCCGCCCCTCCAGGGCACCTTCTCCTTTAGGCCCTAAGGGTCCTTATGGAGAAGGAATTTGCGCCACCCTCTCCCTGAGGGAGAGGGTGGCGCAAAGCGTCGGGTGAGGGGCGATTGTTATTCATAGGTTGTTGCTCATTGCCAAGTTGCAGAAGCACTGTAGTAATCAGGAAACATCCTATCATTGGAGGATTCTCAATTATGCCCAATCTTCGCAAGATCCAGCTTTCTGCGACAACCTGCCTATTCCTCCTGACTCTCC
>JAQUHM010000369.1 GCA_028683595.1 Geobacteraceae bacterium
ACGACCCGGTCAAGTTGGTAACCATACCGTTGCCGATTATCGCTTCCAGCCCAAACGAAGGGATTACCTTAGGCGCTCTTTCGGCCTTTCTCCTGCACAACGCCAAGGATGAAGTCAGCACCCTTTCGGCTGCCCAGGTTAACTATAACAAAAATTTCGGAACAACCTTCACCCTCTTTGGAGCTTTCTTTCCTTCACCTCAAACCAACTGGGAATTCAACGTTTCCAAGTCGACGAATATAAACCAGGATTACGAATTCAAGATTCGCGACAAGAGACTGATGGACGAAAAACTGGAATTTTTTGTCTTTCCGTACATCTTCACCGACGGCTCAGCGAGATTCTTCGGCTTTCAGTCTGATAGCCGCACGGAGAACGAAACGAATTATGCCGATGAAGAGTTTGGCGTAACGATGACCGTGGGCTACTACATCACGAAACACCTGCAGATCCAGTTCGGGGAACGCATCAGGAAGGTAAATGTCGGAAGGGGGGCAGTCGATGCTTTGTCCTTCATTCGTGACAGATACAGTGAAATTGAGGTCCCCGGGATCAGCGGATTCACCGCCCATGCCCAGAAACTGGCAATTATCTATAGCACCCTCGATTCCCGGGATATGCCCACGGAAGGCATTCTCGCAAGTGCATCCATTGAAAACAGCCTGAAAGCACTCGGCAGCAGTTGTGACTACCGTCACTACGAAGCGGAAGTCAAGGGATACCTGCCTCTGGGAGAGGCCCGCTACATAACCGTCGCCCGCCTCATGTATAAGCAAACCCTCGGGAACAGGGTTCCCTTTCTTGAGCGGAGTATCCTCGGCGGTGAAAATACCTTGCGGGGCTATGGCCGCAACCGTTTTATCGACAGCAGCTTTTTTCTGTTAAACCTTGAAGAACGGATACGTCTTTTTCGCTGGAGCATCTTCAACGTCAACACAGACTGGGAACTTGCCCCCTTTATCGACCTTGGTGCTGTCATGGAATCCCTCGACACCATCTCTTCCCGCAACTTTGAATTCAATCCCGGAATTGGTTTCCGGGCAGTCGTCAGGCCAAATATTGTCGGTCGAGTGGATATCGGTTTCGGTAATGATGGTCCTGCAGTTTTTGTCGGATTGGGATACCCCTTCTGATCAGGACAAGACTATCCTCTTCAAAAGGATGAATTACGCAGGTAGTTATCGAAAAGCAGGCAGGTAATCAGGCAGGATCAAGGGGGCCATCTGCACAATTTCTCCCCCTGGCCTTGGCCCGGTAGAGTGCATTATCAGCCTCCCGAATAAGGTCTTCCACTGTTTTCACCCCCTCCCCCGGGTATACAGCTAAACCCAGGCTGGCGGTTATCTTCATTTTTTCCAACTTCCCTGAAAAAGTAATCGCATCCAGCGCTTTTCGAACACGTTCAGCCACCGTCATAGCATCAGGAAGGGAAGTCTCGGGAAGTACAGCGACAAATTCGTCCCCGCCAAAACGGATGGGAGTGTCATAGCAACGAAGCTGATCCCGGAATGCAGTAGCTGCTCGTGTCAGAACCACATCACCCTCCTGGTGACCAAACTTGTCATTAATCTCTTTGAAGTGGTCAATATCAATAATCAGAAAAGAAAGCAAACTCCCCTTCCTCGATGACCGGAGAAATTCTCGCTCCAAAACATCCATGAGATAGCGACGATTGTAGAGACCAGTCAAATGATCGGTATTTGAGATATCCAAAAGTATCTCATTTGCACGACGAAGTTCATCCTGAAGTTTCTTCATCTTCAGGTGAAGCTTTGCCCGTGCAACAAGCTCACTGGCATCGAACGGCTTGGTAATATAATCGCTTGCACCCTGCTCCAACCCCCTGACCTTGGAGGGAATATCATCCTTGCCCGTAAGGAGAAGGACCGGAATATCCCGCAGTTCTTCTCGCGCGCGAACCAAGGTAAGAAACCTGAAGCCATCCAGTCGGGGCATCTCTACATCGCAGAGCACCAGATCCATTTTGATCTCAAGGAGAAATTTCAACCCCTCGAGGCCATCGCCTGCCTCATGGTAGCAAGTGGCAAGGGAATGGGCCTGAAGGGTCTGGATAATTTCCCTTCGTAATGTTATCGAGTCTTCAATAACGAGTATATTTGTTTCGACCATGGCAGTCTCACAGTTGTGCTAATAAAAACGAACTCTCCGGCAGAACCTCAACCCGGGGGAAAACTACTCAAAGTATTGGCTCCTGAGCCCTCCGTTTAAGCTCCAAGATCGTACCAGCATAATCCCGACTGCCGAATACGGCACTGCCCGCAACGAAAACATCGGCTCCGGCATGGGAAATTCGATCGATATTGTCCGTCTTTACGCCGCCATCAACCTCCAACTCCGTTTCCAGACCCAGCCTGTCCAGCAAACCCCGCAAGCTCTGAATCTTCGGAATGCATGCATCGATGAAAGACTGTCCTCCGAAACCGGGATTGACCGTCATCAGGAGGACCAGATCAAGATCACCCAGAACGTACTCCAAGGAGGAGAGGGAAGTCGCCGGGTTTAAGGCTACCCCGGCCTTTTTCCCAAAGGACTTGATGAGCTGAATCGCGCGGTGGAGGTGAACCGTTGCCTCGGCATGGATAACGATAATATCGGCACCAGCCTTGGCAAATTCCGGTATGTACATCTCAGGATTCGAGATCATCAGATGAACATCCAGGGGAAGGGTTGTAATCTTGCGGACCGCCTCTACCACAAGAGGACCGATCGTAATATTCGGCACGAAATGACCATCCATAACGTCCACGTGGATGTAGTCAGCTCCTCCCGCCTCAACAGCCCGGATCTCATCACCAAGCCTTGAAAAATCAGCCGAAAGGATTGATGGTGCTATTTTCTTCATAAAACCTCCCCCAATAACCAGTTTTGAGTTTTGAGTTAAAACAACTAGGAAAATTTCACAATTTTACTACCCGATCTTTAGTCGAAACGAAGCCAACTCCGAGTTTTTTACCTCACAACCAACAACTAATAACTCGAAATTCAAAACTCATAACTGATTTTCCAAAGCTCAGCCGATTCTTTTCAGCCGTGCGGCGCAGAAACCATCCATTCCGTTCCGGTGAGGCCAGGCACGGAAAATTCCGCGATCGCTACAGAGCCCTGCATGCTGAGGAAAGATACTCCTCAGGTCTTCTACCATAAAATCCTGCCGCTCCGAAAGGAAAACATCAAGTATCCCTTCGTTTTCCTCCGGGGACGTTGAGCAGGTGGAATACAGCAAAACGCCGCCAACCTCCAGATAATCCGCCACATTGTGCAGGATCGAACCCTGCAGGCGTGACAAGCGGGAGGCATCGGTAGGGGTTAGTCGCCATTTTGCCTCGGGATTGCGACGGATAACCCCGAGACCGGTACAGGGCGCATCAACGAGGATACGGTTGAATTTTCTCCCCCTCAAAGCAGAAAGCGGACGGGATGCGTCGAGACACATGGTTTCGATAATAGAAACACCCAGCCTTACGGCAGTTTCCTCTATACGGCAAAGCTTCCTGGCCTCCAGGTCACAGGCCAGTAGTTTTCCCCGATTTTCCATCAACTGGGCACAATGCGTTGTCTTGCCGCCGGGTGCCGCACAGACGTCCAGCACACTGTGACCCGGTTCCGGGGCAAGAAAAATAGCGGCAAGCTGGGAAGACTCATCCTGGACGGTAAACAAACCCTCTTGGAACCCGGTCAATCTCGCCGGGTGAATTGAACTCAGGATATGGATACCGACAGGTGAAGCGTCTGTGATCCGTGCGGCAATCCCCTCCGCCGCCAGACGCTCGGTAAACT
>JAQUHM010000370.1 GCA_028683595.1 Geobacteraceae bacterium
CAGGCTGCTCTGAGGTTGTTCCTGGACTCCCATCATGGCGACTCTCCAAATAGCTAATGATGGCCGGATTATAGCATGTTCAGCTAGTTAGAGCCAGGCTGATGTCTTTTGGGCAACAGGCCGTCAATTTCACAGAAATGCAGATTCTCTTGAAACAGCAAAGGGAAGGGGAATTGCAGGGAACTGATGCAGGTAAAAACAGAAAACAGGGGAAGTTTAAAAAATCCGGTGCATAGAAACTATGCACCGGACTCGAATCTACTTTCAGTCAGATCCAGCAATCGCCGCCTTCATACTTAAAGGCATCCGGTTTCGTTTTCGGACTGAGTTTGAATTTTGCCTCACGGGCACAAACCTTGAGCTTTTCAACAGCTTCTTCCTTGATGTCTCCGATATTCTCCCGGATCTGGCGACCCGTTTTGGGACTGAGGAGAAGTGTTACACCGGCTGCCAATGCGGCACCGGCAACAAAAGCTGCAACCGCGGTTGTTTCAGAATATTTTGGTTTTCCCATTTTCCATTCCTCGTAAGCAAATAGTAACGGCACCGACATTTTACCAAGAATCATTCTTTAACTCATTGCTGAAAATCCAGACTTCTCCGCGTCGCTCCATGTACGGTATCACCGGAAACGAAGACCCGCCTGATTCTTTTAAAGATTCTGCCAATAAAGTGTCTTTTCTTATACTTACCACATAACGATGGAGATGAAAACCACTTGTGATTAAATTTACTAAAAAAAACATTTCGTGAACAGCCCAACACATTATTCAGTAGGAATGTTCATCCCCTAAAACATCCTCCAGTCCAATTTTTGCACGAAAAACCCGATATACCCAGATTTTGTATGCGATAACGATCGGCACAAATACCAGCGCAACCGCAGTCATAATCTTCAACGTATACTGACTGGAAGAGGAATTATAAATTGTGAGACTTGAGACCGGATCAATTGATGAAGGAATAAGATTGGGGAACAGGCCGATGATACCGGTAGCCACTACCAGCAAAACCGTCAAACTGGAAGCCGCAAATGCCATAAGAGGTTTCCCCTTTGCCGTGCTGACCCTTATCGCCAGCAGAGACGCGACAGCAAGAATTGGTACGGCGAGCAGAAGCGGAACTGCCAGATAATTGCCGTACAGCCCGGTCGCCGGATATGCCGCGACCAGAAACAAGGCGGCGACAACCAATAGTGCCGGCCAAAAGCGGTTGGCGGTAGCCAGTGCACGGGCACTCAAGTCACCTTCAGTCTTGACAGTCAGATATAGCGCTCCGTGAACCAGGAACAGAAGAACAAAGAGCGCTCCGGTAAGGAGACCAAAGGGGTTCAGAAGAGACAGAAAAGATCCATGATAGCCGGCAGCATCCATCGGCAAACCTTGAAAAATATTGCCGAATGCTACCCCAAAGAGAAGCGCCGGAAGGAAACTGGCAACAACAATGGCTGTATCCCAGACCCCTTTCCATTGCTCGCCCTCCATTTTCCCTCGGAACTCGAAACAGACCCCGCGAACGATCAACGCAAAGAGCAGAAGAAGCAGCGCGGTATACAAATAACTGAACATCAGGGCATAGGTGGTGGGAAACGCAGCAAAGGTTGCTCCGCCGGCGGTAATCAGCCAAACCTCATTGCCGTCCCAGACCGGTCCGAAGGTATTGATAATAACACGGCGTTCAGTGTCATTCCGGCCAAGAAAGCGATGAAGCATGCCGGCACCGAGCACAAAACCATCAAGCATGAAATACACTGCCCAAAGAACTCCCCAAAGAATGAACCATATAATCTGAAACGCCATTTCATGCCTCCTTACGCGCAGATTGTATCAGGGAGGAAACATCCCCGTCAGGGCCCTTTCTGGCATATTTTGCCAGCAGGAAGATATCGACAAACCCGAGAAAACCATAGAGAAGGGTAAATCCGATCAGCGAACCGGTCACCTGTGAGACGCTTATGGATTTCGAAACCCCATCCGAAGTCCTCAGAACACCATAGACAATCCATGGTTGCCTACCCACCTCTGCGACAAGCCAGCCGAGCTGATTGGCAAGATAGGGAATTGGAATGGAATAGAGAAGTACCCGCAGTAATAGCGTGTGTTTCTCGATAGTCCCCCTCCATGAGACAAAGACCGCCAGAATGGCGAGGAAAGTCATGAAAAACCCCATCCCAACCATTGCCCGGAAACTGAGAAAAACCGGGAGCACTGGCGGACGATCTTCCTTGGGAAAAGCTTTCAAACCCTTCACTACGGCATTGGGATTATGATAGGCCAGGTAACTGAGAAGCTTCGGAATAGTTGCTGTATCAACGAAGTTACACTCATTTTTCGAATCCGGAAAGGCAATCAGATTCATACCGGCACAAGCCTTGGTCTCCCACATTGATTCCATGGCAGCGAACTTGACCGGTTGCGCATCGGCAACCACTACCGCACTGAAATCTCCCGACAGAATGACGAGAAAGATGGAAACCAGTCCAAAGACCGCGCCCATCCGGAAGGACGGCTTGAAAAACTCAGGTTTACTGTTACGCAATAGATGCCAAGCAGAGATACCCATCACGAAAAAGGCGGCAACCACATAGCCAGACACAACAGTATGGGCAAATTTCAGCAATCCGTATGGATTGGTAAGCATCGCCACGAAATCAACCATCTCTGCCCGGCCGTTTCGGAGGACAAACCCCACCGGATGCTGCATCCAGCCATTGGCAAGCAGTATCCATAGAGCTGAAAGGCTTGAGGCAAAGGCGACAATCCAGATGGAAAGCGCATGCATGCGCTTTGACACCTTGTTCCAGCCAAAGATCCAGACCCCGATAAAAACCGATTCCAGAAAAAAGGCCAAAGTGGCCTCTATGGCCAGAGGCGCTCCGAAGATATCGCCTACATACCGCGAGTACTCGGCCCAGTTCATTCCGAACTGGAACTCAAGGGTAATACCAGTCACGACACCCAAGGCAAAATTGATGAGAAACAGCTTTCCCCAGAACTTGGCCATTGCCAGGTAAAGTTCGTTTCCGGTTCGCACATAACGCGTCTCCATGATGGCTACCAAGATGGATAGCCCGAGCGTCAGTGGCACGAAAATGAAATGAAACATACTGGTAACGGCAAACTGCAGCCTGCTCAACGCCACCACATCCATACACTAACCTCCTCTTCCGGTTGTCCGGTTATTTCAATGTACAGCAAAAATCACTCTTTACTCGGGATGAAACAAAATTCATTGTAACCAGTATATCCAGGAACTACTCACGGGCAAGCTCTTCAATGGTGATCCCGTCCAGAATTGCAATAGTTTCCTGCCGTACCCGTTCCCAGACAGGATGAACACGGCAGAACCTATCCCTGTCGCAGGCACCTGGCCCGCTCAGGCAACGGTTAGGCATAATGGGCCCCTCAACCGCTTCGACAACCTCACGCAACGTAATTCGATCCGCAGATCTGGCGAGCAGAAACCCGCCCCCCGTTCCCCGTGAAGAAGTAACAAGCCCCATTTTGACAAAATCCTGAAGTATTTTTGCCAAAAAACTCTTCGGAACATCGGATGCTGCGGCTATGTCACCAACGAGCGACACTTTCCCCTGTGGTTGCCGGGCAAGATATAGTATACCCCTGATTGCGTACTCCCCTTTGCGGGTCAGCTCCATCATAATTACACCTTGTGGATCTTTTTTGTCTTCTTATAGCGTATAGTCATACACCTGTCAACCGAATTATTGGAATATTTTTTTGGGAGGGGGATCCTGTAGAATTTCTATCCGGACACTCCGTATGGAAACTATCTATGA
>JAQUHM010000371.1 GCA_028683595.1 Geobacteraceae bacterium
TCACCAATGGCGGAAACGTAACCACGGCCAATGCCTGGATCGGCTCGAGCAGCACCCAGGGCGGAACCGGAACGGGCGCCGCGACTGTCGATGGCACGGGCTCGACATGGACAAACACCGGCAAATCATTTTCCCTCGGTGAAAAGGTGGCAAATAACAAGCTTTCCATCAGCGACGGCGGTGCCGTCACATCCGGCGGCTTTGCCATCTACGACGGTTCCATGCTGACTGTAGATGTCGGCAAGGGGAGCTCGCTTGCGGTCAGCGGCACCCTCACCACTAACGGCACCATGCGCCTGGTTGCGGGCGCAGCCGCCGCCAACGGCACCTACACGCCGATCAGCGCCGAGACCTGGGAAGGCACAACCGGCATCGTCCAGGCCTTGGGCGGCATCTGGGATGCGGCCAACCACACTGTCACCGTCTCCGACGCCGAACTGGCTTTGGCGGGCAGGACCAAAACCATCGACACCTCCGTCACCCAGCGTCTGCTCGTCATCGATGCCGCCACGGCACAGATCGCGGGCGCGAGCTTTCTGGGCACTGAAACCTCCTCAACCATTTCTTTCAGTGCCAGCCTGCTCGGCAATGACGAACGTTATCTGCTTGAAAGCACGGTGGATGCCGACCAGCAGTACCTCGGCGGCTGGGACTTCACCGCCGACGGCTATACCGACGGTGACCCCATCTATCTCTCCCTGGGCGTTGGCTCCGGGTACAGCCTGGGCGACCTCAACGTCTGGCATTTTGACGGCACCTCGTGGAACATGTTCGACGCCACCGACCTGGCCTATGACAACACCTATGCCAGTTTCACTGTCAACGACCTAAGCAGCTACGCTGTCACCGGCAGCGCGCCGGTACCCATCCCCGCGGCAGCGTGGCTCCTGGGTTCCGGCCTGATGGGCCTGTTCGGGCTGCGCAGAAGGATGCAGACCTAGCAGTAGCTGAGTGGAGAGGGTGGGAAGAGGCTGAAACGGTGTATCCCCTCTTCCTACCTTCTCCCGCATGGATTGAAGTTGTAAAGACACTGCACCATATCGAAACCGACAGGAGAAACAAGCCACTATGACGACCAGAAACATCAGATTACTTGCCCTCATCCTGCTGAGCCTTTCCATCACCGTTTTAGTGTCAGGCTGCGACAAGACTCAGAAAGAAAACCTTACTTTTGCAACCGAATACCAGGCGGTGTTCCTGGACAACGGCCAGGTATTTTTCGGCAGGCTGGATAAGGGCGGGAGCGACCACCCCAAGCTCACGGAAGTGTACTACATCGGCCAGCAGGCATCGCCCGACGGCAAGCAGATGGTCAATATCCTGCTCAAGCGCGGCAATGAGTGGCATGGTCCCGAATCCATGTATCTCACCAAAAGCCACATCGTCATGATCGAGCCGGTCTCCCCCACCTCGCGGGTGGCGAATCTGATCAAGGAGCTGAAGGCGAAACAGCCGGGTACACAACCTGCCGGGTAAAGGAGGAAGGTACGGGTAAAGAGGGGGAAAAGGCCTTACCAAGGGATTCGTTTGCAGCGGTCCACTTCCATTGCTGACACTACCCCGTCGGGCCACATGAGATGAGTGATGCAGATCCGATGAAGAAAGGGGCTGACAACTGTCAGCCCCTTTTATTTGGTGCGCCAGGCATGGCGCGTGGCGCGGAAGCGCAATCTGCTTGACTGTGGTGGCCAAGCAGTGACTTGGAGGTGCAAGTCCTCTTCGGACCCTGATGTGGGAGAACGGGGGGGATAACCCTGCCTCCTACCCGATCAGAACCATGGTAAGAGGATAATCAGAGTTTGAAATGGTATGTGACACCTCCGTAGATGAACCTGCCGGGAAGTGGTATCCCGTAGCTCTGCTCGTAGTCTTCGTTAAAGAGGTTGAGGGCGCCGACGTAGAGGGTGAACCTGTCATCAAGGATTTTCTGGCTGAGTTTAACGTCGACCACGGTATAGTCATTCATTCGGTGCTCGCCTACCGTAGCGATTTTCTGCTTCGTGTATACGTAGGAATTGGCGACATAGGAAACCGAGAGATAGGGTGTCAGGCCGAAATCAAAATCGTATGAGCCGGTGAACGTGAGTTTGTCTCGAGGTACGTATTGTGCTTTGTCTCTTCCCGTGTCGGACAGGTCTTCTGATTTGAGGAGAGTGTAAGATATTCTGGTCGAAAGCTTCGGCAGTGGCCTGGATTTCAGTGAGGATTCGAAACCGGTAAAACGGAAGTGAGCGAAGTTAATGTTGCTGGCAGGGGTAACGTTCTGGTTGAGGGCGATGAAATTGTACTCGTCGCTACGGTAACCCTCGATCATCAGGGTGCTTGAGAGAGGGAGCTGCTGCTCAATACCGATCTGGTAGTGGTAGACTCTTTCGGTGTTCAGGTTGGGATTGTTAGTGTCTCTTAGGTAGAGCTGACTGAGGGACGGGAAACGGATGTTGCGTGCGAAGGCTGCTTTGAGGCGCGTGTCTTTGAAAAGGTCGTAATAGAGACTTGTTGATACGCGATAGTCGGAGAGATCTTTCTCGTCCTTCAGCTGCCAGTTCTGAGCAAATCCCACAGCAAAACCGATCTGCTGGGAGAGCATGACATTATATTCGATTGCGGTTGAAATCTC
Source organism: Geobacteraceae bacterium (assembly GCA_028683595.1). GTDB lineage: Bacteria > Desulfobacterota > Desulfuromonadia > Geobacterales > Geobacteraceae > RPRC01. The sequence continues at coordinate 2,618 of JAQUHM010000371.1, forward strand.
GAAAAGGTCGTAGTGGTCGGAAACAGGGAACAGCAGGTAGGGTGGGCTGCCGCCGCCGATGCCGTGACCTCCCTGTGCACCACCGTCACCACCGGTTTTTACCTGTCCAGAGTCTTCCCAGGTTTGCCACTCCCCGGAAATTGCTACAGTTACTGTGCCTGCTTTGCCAAGGTCATAGCTCGGTTTGATGGAAAAACCGCGGGTTATCCCATTGTTGCGCAGCTGGAAGGAGTTCGGAACATTAGGGTCGTCAAAGGAATTGTAATATTCATTGTCATACTGGTTGTTGTCCTGTTCCATGCGGTTGTAGTAAAGGGAAGTCCTTACGCTGAGCGCCTCTGATGCCGTATAATCCATTGCAAGCTGGAAAGTATACCCGAGATAATTGTCTACTCTGCCAAACTTGGCTGGAGAGGCATAAGGGTCGAATTTGTTGTTGATGGCACTGGCCGGTTTGCCATAACCGCCTTCCGAATACGTGGCGCTGAGGGCGAGATAGAGGTTGTCATTGGGAGTGAAACCGATATTCAGATGGGCATTTCTTCTGGTGCGATCACTGTTCTTGCGGTAGCCTGCTGCTTCTTCCAGGGATGCATTGAAGCTTCTTGCCAGTGGGATGTAGTCTCTTTGAAGGGCACTACCGCTTAGGAAGAAGTCGAATTTCCCTTTCCCACCGGAAAGACTGGCCTGTGTAAGGTATTGTTCTCCGTCGCCTGACTCGGCACTGACAGTTCCGGATAGGCCGGATTTCCCTTTCTTGGTGATGATGTTAATCACACCGCCGAGTCCGCCCTGGTTATAGAGGACCGAGCTTGCTCCGGAAATAACCTTGATTTTCTTGATGTTTTCCACCGGTATCGAGGAGGGATCGAACTGCTGGTCAAAGGATGAGTTCATGGGTATGCCGTCAACGAGGAGCAGGATTTGTCGAGATTTGAAGCCGCGAATATCGATACGGGGGATGCCCTCATTGCCAAGGCGAACGTTTACGTCAGAAAGGGTGCTGATCGCTTCATCAAGTGTCCTGGCACCGGATCTTACGATATCTTCGTCTGTAATCACATGGACTATTTCCCCTGCTTCAATTTTATTAAGAGTGCCGGATACGACTACCTCTCCAAGTGAGAAGATGTCGGTACTCTGGTCCTCAACCGTACCAATGG
>JAQUHM010000372.1 GCA_028683595.1 Geobacteraceae bacterium
ATGGACGTTTGTGAAAAATGTAGGTCCTGTAGCATCTCCCCCCTCTTCTCTGCAACTTCAAATCGGTGGCAAAATATATCCATTGATTTCAGTCCCAGCTCTTCCGGTCAATCAGGACTGGCGCTACACTGCAGAGGTGAAACCGCTCACTGCCCAAAATTATACAATAACTGCAGTTGTGAACCCACAAAAGCAGACCGTGGAAACAAAGTATGACAATAACAAGCGGATAAAGAAATTTACTGTCACTACAGGTCCAGCCGTTTTCATTAAAGACATAACCTGGGACAGGTCAACAAAAGTGTGGGTTGCAACGGTTAAAAACGCCACCTCAGTACCTATCCTGATAGGAGTAACAGGTTTTCCCCTTGAGAATGGTGTCCCGGGCATGACGAAATGGGCAAACACGACTCTTGCCGGACATGGTACCTTTGAACTCTTGGGTGACTACTCCGGTTACAATGTACCTGTTGGAACCCGTTTAAAAGTGCATGTGATAAAGAAGAACACAAATACTGTTCTTGACGAAAAAGTGATGGTATTGAACTAACATCAGATGGTATCCAAGTGTATGAGAAGTAAACCAGATGGGACAGGTCTCACCCTCTTTCGACTCTCGTCAGAAAATGAAACCTGCCCCATCCGCGTTCTCTTTTCTAGAAACCTTAGGATCGGGCGGGCTCTCTCAGATTTCCCTTGATCATTCTGTATTCATCCGCCAGGCCAGAATCTTTCCCTGCCCTTGCATGCAGTTTTCTCACCGCGCAACTGAGTGTCGTAATGTCTCGTCCCGTTACTTCGGCAAGCTCAGTCAGCGTGCACCCTTCCGTTTCCAGAGCAATCCCTGCCGCCTTCGCCCGCAACCGTGATGAACGGTGCGACCTCCCACGAAGTTCCTCATCATGAGCCCCATAAAACCGGCATACCGCCGACGCAATTCCATCTATATCGATCCTTTGAGCGGAAATATCTTCGCTTTCAACCAGAATCTTTTCGACAAAAGAATCGCCGCCAGGGTGAGACCAGTGCGTAACCAAGGGATATTGCCCCTGCCGGGCGTTTCCCCGCAGAACTGTACTTATTGTGTGCATAGTGGACTCACGCCTTCACATCCCCCTCGACAGCGACCTGCTACTCGTTATATTATAGCCATTGCCTGCGAAGGATCTTTACAGAAGCGGATCAAACAGCTGATTGCAAGCCGCTTTCCGCAGCGACTTAATCTTGGAAATCTCCTTATTTTCTTTAGGAAAACCATGCTCAATTTTTTAAGAGATCTCAGGCTCCATGTAAAGGTGTCGCTGCTGGGAGCAGTCAGCGTGCTGATTACGGCAGTTGCCCTCGTGCTGCTTACCGTATGGCAAAGCGGCCAGTACCACACACTGGCGCAAAGGGAAGTTGACAAACTGATCAGCGCCGACCTGGATCACATCACGCAAGGGGTTTACAACCTTGTCCGGTCAGAAAATGACGCTATTCAGCAACAGATTGACAATAATCTTAATGGCGCACGTCTCATCCTCTCCGAAGCAGGTGGCATAAGCCTGGCATCGGAAACAGAACCTTGGACAACCGTCAACCAGTTCACCGGCAAATTGTCAAAAATACAACTGCCCAGGATGCAGGTAGGTGGCAAGTGGCTTGACCGCAATACCGACCCGGCCGCCAAGACCACCGTGGTTGACAAAATGACACTGCTGGTCGGAGAAACAGCCACAATTTTCCAGCGCATGAACGACAAAGGCGACATGCTCCGCGTCGCCACCACCGTCAAGACCATCGAAGGCAAACGCGCCATCGGCACTTTCATTCCTGCCTTCAATCCCGATGGCACCTCTAACCCGGTAATCTCCGCAATCTTGCAGGGAAAGACCTACCACGGACGCGCTTTTGTCGTCAACGAGTGGTATCTGACCGCCTATGAGCCGATCAAGGACAGGAGCGGTAGACTGGCAGGCATGCTGTACGTCGGTGTCAAACAGGAAAGCGTTGAATCTTTGCTACGCCAGGCTGTTCTGCAAACCAATGTCGGCAAGACCGGCTATGTCTTTGTAATGGGCGGAAAAGGCAAACAACGGGAACGCTACATCATCTCCCAGAGCGGCAAACGCGACGGCGAAGACATCTGGGAGACCCGGGACCGCAACGGCCGCCCAGTGATCCAGGAAATCATCAACAAGGCGATCAAATTGAAGCGCGGAGAACTGGCCACCGAACGCTATCTCTGGCAAAACCCAGGCGAACCCGGACCACGTTGGAAAATTGCCCACCTCGCCTATTTCGAACCCTGGGACTGGGTAATCGGTACCAGCGTTTACGAGGATGAACTTCAGACATATCAAAGGGTCTTGAGCGGCGGCCGCGACAAGATGACCAGCTACATGAGTATCGCCGGCCTGGCCATTATCCTCTTGATAGGAATGCTTGGTGTATTCGTCGCCCGTTCGATTGCCCGTCCCGTCAACCAAATGAAAGAGGCAGTGGAGACCATCATCGAGGGCAACCTGAACCAGACGGTTGCTGTACACTCACGGGATGAAATTGGCTCGCTCGCCCAGGCATTTAACGTGATGACCCGCAGGCTCAACAAGACCATGGAGGAACTTCGCGAAAGCGAGGAAAAATACCGGGGGATCTTTGAACAAGCCGTCGAAGGCCTCTTTCAGACCACGTTCCAGGGAAACTTTCTGAGCGTCAATCCGGCCATGGCCCGAATCGCTGGGTATGATTCGCCTGATGAACTGATTTCATGCATAAACGATCTGCGAAAGCAGCTCTATGTCAACCCGGAGGACCGCGACACATTCGTAGCCTCCATTGTTGAACAGGGGGAGGTACTTGGAAAGGAAGTCCAGTTCTGCCGCAAAGATACGCAGAAAATCTGGGTTTCCATCAGCGCGCACCTGGTGCGCGACGAAGCCGGCAGGCCGCTTTGTATCGAAGGGTATCTTGTCGATATCACTCAACAGCGGCTTGCCGAGGAAGCGCTACAGAAGAGCAAGGCGCTCCTGGCGGATGCCGAGCGTGTAGCCGGTTGGGGCAGTTGGGAATGGGATATTGCCAACGACACGATCTATGTCTCCGACGGCCTGAAACGACTTGCGGGGCTGCCCCTGGACTACCCCCCCGTCCCCATGGGAGACTTCATCGATGATACGGTGCCCCCCGGCGACCAGGGAGCCCGCAGGCAGAATCTCGATGAAGTCGTACGAGGTGTGAAACCGCAGTACGACTACGAGTTCCGCATCATTCGGCAAGACACCGGTCAGGTGCGCATCTGGCACGGCGTCGGTGAGGTCCAGACAGACGCATCCGGCAGCCCCGTGCGCATCATCGGCACGGATCGCGATGTCACCGATCAGAGGCTGGCTGAGGAAGCGCTTCGTGAAAGCGAAACCCGCTACCGGGCACTTGTGGAAAACCAGGTGGAAGCCGTCTGTCGCTGGCTTCCCGACACTACCCTCACCTATGTGAATGAAGCATACTGCCAACTTCTTGGCAAATCACGGGATGAACTTCTCGGCAAGTCTTTCCTGGACTTTATACCCTCAGAGAACAGAAGCGTGCTCATGGGACATGTTAGGTCACTCATCAATCGCCCAAGACTGGCGTACTACGAACATGAAGTATCCACTGGAGAGCAGGGGCAGGTCTGGTTGCGCTGGAGCGATTGCCCTATTTTTGATGGTAGCGGCAACTTGCTGGAATTCCAGCTTGTCGGCATGGATATTACCGATCGCAAAATAGCCGAACTTGCCTTGATTTCCCAGCAGA
>JAQUHM010000373.1 GCA_028683595.1 Geobacteraceae bacterium
CCCTTGCCCTTCAGGCCATCAAGCTCACTGCCAAATACCTGCCACAGGCCGTTGGCAATGGACAGAACCTCGAGGCGCGCCAAGGCATGGCGTATGCCGAATACCTCGCCGGAGAGGCGTTCAGCAGCGCGGGTCTGGGTATTGCCCACTCCCTGGCCCATCAACCCGGCAGTTTCATCGGCCTGCCGCACGGTGTGTGCAACGCTATTTTCCTGCCCTTGGTCTGTGAATTCAACATGATTGCCTGCGTGGAGAAATATGTCGATGTGGCCGAGGCTATGGGAGTAAACGTAGCCGGTTTGACACCGAGAGACGCAGCTTTGGCGGGGATCGAGGCGATAAGGAAGCTGTCTTCTGATATCGGCATCCCTTCAGGATTGGCCGAACTTGGCATGAAGGAGTCGGATATCCCTATAATGGCTGAATCGTCGATGAAGGATGCCTGTGTGGGCACCAATCCTCGTCCGCCAAAATTGCAGGACATGATCAATATGTACGAGAAGGCAATGTAATAATCGGTAAAAAAGGGGGGGGTGCTTGCGCGCCCCCCCTTTTTTTACTTGTCCGCGGACAGGTATGGCAGATTTTCTTCTGCATATCGTTGATCCAACATGAAATGATGGAGGAAAGAATATGAGAAAACTTTTGATTATTGTAGTGATAGCTCTCCTGCTCGCCAGACCAGATATCTCACTGGCTGCTGCTTACGCGAGAGATTATATTCCGCTACCACCCGGAACGTCTCTTTTCTGTTTCTACGCCAACCATGTCACTGCCAACAAACTATACCAGGACGGGACGAAAGTTGGTGATGATTTCAACCAGACAGCAAATGTCGGGATGCTCAGGTATGTCTATTACACCAGTATCGGCAAGGCGCTCTACGGCGACGGCCCCTTCACCATTGACCCGCAGTTCATCGTGCCCTTTGTCGATATCAACCTGAGCGGCAGCTATGAGGCATTGAACAACAACCACGAAATATCGACTACCGGCTTTGCCGACCCTATTGTCCTTGCTACCTTCTGGTTTGTCAACGATCCCAAGAACAAGTTCTGGGTAGGGTTCACCCCCTGGCTGACCCTGCCGGTGGGCCAGTACAACAGAAACAGGATTGTGAGCCCCGGCAACAACCGCTGGGCATTCAAGCCGGAGATCGGGGTTGTGAAAGGCATTGGGGAGAAGACGTATTTGGACCTTATCCTCGGAGGGGAATTCTATTCCGACAACGACAAATACATGGGCAGCAGCAAACTGGAACAGGACCCTACCCTGCAGGCGGAAGTCCATCTCAGCTATGACATTAGCAAGCAATGGGCCATAGCGCTGGATTATTTTTACATCTACGGCGGCGAGACAAAGGTCGACGGTGAACAGCAGAACAACCCGCAGAGTAATCATGGGCTGGGGCTCACCCTGTTCTGGATGGTCGGCACCAATAACCAGCTGTTGATCTCGTACCGGGATGATTTCTCGGTCAAGAGCGGCGCCGGTACCAACACTGTGGGTGCCCGCTGGGCATATTTTTTCTGAGAACACCGGCACGGAAAGTTAAGCTGAGTATAGTGCTGTTTTTTGAATGCCGTGCATTGATGTGTGGTAATATATTTTTTGCTAGTGAGACGTTCAGGCTCAGATTACAATTTGACGAGATAACGTGGCAATTTTTGGATTATGTTCCGAAAACCCTCATTTTGGTTTGGGCGCTGTATGAATCAGGCGCCCGTATTTTTATTTGCGAAATGGATACAATTCGTGCTTTATTGTTAGAATTGGCTGGGGTTTGGTGCAATAACCATCCATACAAACCTTAGTAGGTTCTACCGGGCTTAATCGAGGGACGTAATGATACCGACAAAAAATGAATTGTCGATACTCGTTGTGGATGATGAGGCACAGATTCTTCTAGGCACCAGTCTCATGTTGCGGAATGGAGGTATTCCGATTGTTAGAACCATCCAGGACAGCCGTGAAGTGCTGCCGTTTCTTTCAAGCCGAAAGGTCGATGTCATTATTCTGGACCTCTTTATGCCTCATCTTACTGGGCAGGAACTTCTTGAGACAGTTGCGCACGAATATCCGCATATAACTGTGATCGTCATGACGGCCTCCAATGAGCTGGATACGGCGGTTGCATGCATGAAGGCAGGAGCATTTGATTACCTGGTCAAGCCAGTGGACAAAAACCGGCTCCTTTCATGTGTGAAAAAGGCATTGGAGGTTAACTCTCTGCGGGATGAGGTTTCCTCTCTCAAGGAGCATCTCCTCTGCGACAAGATCGAGAACAGTGCCGCTTTTTCTCATATCATCACAGGCAGTAAGAAGATGCGGGCAATATTTCACTATATGGAAGCGGTAGCGCCGACAAACCAGGCGGTCCTGATCTGCGGCGAGACCGGCACCGGCAAGGAGTTGATAGCCCGTGCTATGCACATCCTTAGTGGCTGCACGGGACAATTTGCGGCGGTGAATTCGGCCGGCCTGGACGATCAGATGTTTTCGGATGCTCTGTTCGGTCATCGGAAAGGGGCATTTACCGGGGCAGATCATGAGCGGGCAGGACTTATCGGGACAGCCGCCAATGGCACTCTATTCCTCGATGAGATCGGAGACCTGCATGAAACATCGCAGATCAAGCTGTTACGTCTCCTGCAGGAGCAGGAGTACTACCCGGTAGGGTCGGATATCCCTAAGCAAAGCAAAGCCCGGATTGTTGCGGCTACCAACAGGGACCCCAAGGAACTTATATCGGCCAAGTCTTTACGCAGCGACCTTTACTTCCGTCTGTGCACCCATCAAATTGATCTTCCTCCCCTTCGTGAGCGTTGCGAGGATCTGCACCTGCTTGTTGATCATTTCCTTGCCAAGGCCTCAAATGTGTTTCACAAGGAGAAGCCCAAGTATTCAACCGAATTAGTCCTTCTTCTTTCAGCCTATCATTTCCCCGGAAATGTCCGTGAACTCGAGGGAATAATATTTGATGCCGTGGCCCGGCACAAATCCGGGGATCTGTCACTGAAGACCTTTAAATCCCGTGTCGATCAGCATGCGTTGGAAGCTAACATAGATAAGGGTATAGCTTATCGTGGGAGTGGTGTCGTATTGGATCATGAAGGAAGTTTCCCAACGTTAAAGCAGGCGGAATCCCTCCTGATATCTGAAGCCATGCGCCGCACCGGAAATCATCAAAGAATAGCTGCTTCGTTGCTTGGAATTAGTCGTCAAGCTCTGAATAAAAGACTTAATCACAAATAGGAGCGCCTTTTCTTTGTTGCTGACCAAACTGTTGTGTTGAGCTCAGGAACTTGCGATGGGTAACTATTGCTTCGGTGATTAAGCAGTCGAATTAAGCTGCGTAGGCAACCATTGGATGCTTGAAGTATCCGCACTCATCAGGTGGTCGCTGTTGCGGGATTTCCATAATCGAGTGGGTCTTCTTGATCAAGTCCTCTTGTGATCTTGCTGGGATTTCGGAACGGATCTTCAGTTTCAGATTTCCATTGAGGCACTCACCAGGATTGAGCTTTGGCGCATAGGATGACAGATACAGGACTCCGCTCCATCCCTGCCAGTTCTGATTCCCGCTTCATAAAAATGAATCGGCCGTGAACCAAATCATGGCGCTGTTTAGCAGTTAGATGTTGAGTGCCAGGACATCGATAACAGATTTTTGTGCCACGACATCGCTGACACTCGGCAATTTTAACGCATTTTGTAGTCAAATTCCTCGACCTGGGTTTTATCCAGGAAGAGTTTCAGTTTCTGT
>JAQUHM010000051.1 GCA_028683595.1 Geobacteraceae bacterium
TAGGTCTGATGTTTCAGAAATCTATCACGTCGGGTAATTTCTATATCGCTTCCATCGGGACGGTACTCGCGCACGATGTGAAATACCGGGAGACCCTTTGTTCGAAAATAATCGAGCAGTTTCCGGATGCGCGGTATTGTAGCAAAAGCACCCTTGACACATGCCGGAGCACCGGGGAGGACAAAGTCGTTTTGCATATCGATAATGATCAGCGCAAATCTTCGGTCAGACATGCATCACCTGCAACGAATGCGGAGATTGAGGAGAAAGAAAAAGATTCTGGTTTCTTTGTAACAAACCCGCGCTATATAAGCAAATGGATAATCGTTTTGCCACGGGCTCCGATGGACGTTTTCGGATGCCGATATTACAGAACATGTTAATTTGTCATAGAAAAAAACTGAAAAAGCCCGGCCCGCCGGATGGTGAAAGATCTTTCGTCGGCGGGCAGCGAATCATGCTTCAGATATCCAGAACAACGGTTGCTGTCCAGCCCTTTTCATTTTGCTTGATATCAAAACAGTGAAGCGTTACGCCTTTTACGTCGGTGAGCAAGGGATGGTGCCCCTGGATTATGGTTTCGCCTTCTGCTTCTGCTGTGAGCGTCAGTGGTGATCCGGCAAGGTCGATGTGAAGAGAACTCATGCGGAGCAGGAGGCAGCGGCTATCCTTGAGGTAGATGATCTCCTGCAGGAAATCGAACAGCAGCATGTCCAGTTCATCGTTTTCCAGGTTGATGGTGATGCGTTCTCTTGCCCTGATGCTTCCTGGGCTCTCTATCATCACCCCGATGGTGGCTTCCGCGGCAGAGAGGAAAGTTTCCTCCACTGTTTCTCCGCTGGCTTCGAAGGCTGCATCGGCGGTTGCAATATCTTCCAGGTAGCGGTACGGCATGATCTTTCCTCGTGGCCCGCGCGGCTAATTTATTCCTTGTAAATCCAGTTCATTCAGCCACGTGCAGCGATGTGGTTTCTCGTCAGAGCCAGGCTATGCCCGCGTCGCTTCGCCAGAAGCCTTAACTCCTCAAATTAATGCGGCGAACTAACCGTAAGGAACACTAGCCCTTGATGTTGCCAATCGGTACCAGGCGGATGATTCGTTTGCTGAGACCGGCCAGTTCTGTCGCTTCCACCACGTCGTCGATATTCTTGTACGCGAGGCCGGCTTCTTCTGCGAGACCGCCCCAGGAGGAGGTCCGCACATAGATGCCGCGTACTTCCATTTCCTGTTGCAGTTTCCGGCCGTGGAAGAGTTTTTTTGCCTGGTGGCGGCTCATGGCCCGTCCGCTGCCGTGGGCGGTTGTGCAGAAGCTTTTAACTGCGCCGGATAAACCGGCGAGGAGATAGGAGCCAGTTTCCATGCTGCCGCCGATAAGCACCGGCTGACCGGTTTTCCGGTAGCAATCGGGGAGTCCCTCCATTCCTGGGCCGAGTGAGCGAGTGGCACCTTTCCTGTGGACGAGTATTTCCTTTTTCTTGTCATGTACCAAATGTGTTTCAAGCTTGGCAGTATTGTGGGCCACATCGTAAACCATGTTCATGCCCAGATCTTCTGGAGAGCGATGGAATATGGTTGAGAAGACTTCACGGATGCGGTGGAGGATTACCTGTCGATTGGCAAATGCCATGTTTACCGCGCATTTCATTGCCGCAAAATAGTCCTGGCCTTCACGGGAGCGAAACGGGGCGCAGGAAAGCTCGCGGTCGGGGACCCTGATGCCGTACTTCTTTTCTGTTACGCTGGAAAAAATTCTAAGATAGTCTGTTGCCACCTGGTGGCCGAAGCCTCTGCTGCCACAGTGGAACATGATCGCCACTTGGTTCGGACGGGTGAAACCGAAAGCCCGGGCTGTTTCCTCATCATGGACGTTCTCCGGTTTCGCTACCTGGATTTCCAGGTAATGATTGCCTGAGCCGAGAGTGCCGATCTGATTGAATCCTCTTTCTATGGCTTTTTCGCTTACGGTGGAAGCATCTGCACCGGAGAAACATCCTCCTTCTTCGGTCAATTCCAGATCATCCCGCCAGGCATAGCCGTTTCGCAAACACCAGCGAGAACCCATCTCTGCCACCAGGCGAAATTCATCCCGGGAGAGCTTGACGAGACCCGTGCTGCCGACACCTGAAGGAATTCGTGTAAAAAGCATGTCCACAAGTCGATGAATTTCCGGTTTTACCTCTTTGAGGGTGAGGTCGGTTAGGACGAGCCGCATTCCGCAGTTGATGTCAAACCCAATGCCTCCTGGTGATATAACTCCGGACTGTGGGTCCATTGCCGCCATTCCACCGATGGGGAAGCCATATCCCCAGTGACCGTCCGGCATGCAAAACGCATAGTTGATAATGCCTGGCAGGCAGGCGACATTGGTAACCTGTTCGAAAACTCCCTGGTCCATTTGCTGTAGAAGTTTTTCCGTGGCATAGATGCGGGCCGGAACAAGCATGCCGGGTTTGTATGAGATAGGAATTTCCCACAGGGCGTTGGAAATTTTAATGATTGAAGGGGGAATGCTCATGATTTTTCCCTCTGCGCTATCGGTGAAGTCCGGGAAGGATGGATTGTATTTTGTTCCATATTTTTTCAAGTATACTACAGTATGTATCCTCTGTTTGCGGATATCTTGCCGGCACGATTTTACCGACTTGCTGCGTTTTTGATAAGACAAGACCCGCAGTCTGAAGAGATCCTGCGGGTCTTGTTTTCCAATAGGGAGATACTTGTGCCGGAGCCTGGATTGCGGGTATGAGATTGTCAGGGTATGCTGAGTTCTCGCTTTTTCCTGTCGATGAGATCGTTGAAGGCGTCGTCCAAATAGCTGGTTTCCTGGCGGGTTTCTTCGGGCACTCGTGAAGCATAGAGGTTTCGGGCTTCCTGAATGTCTTGGGACATGACCTCGAAGAAGTTGCCGTTCCGGATACTTTCTTCCACCGCGGCCTGGTTATACAGGACGATGTCCGAAACAATGAGGCGGGCCAGCCGTTTGGCTTTTTCATGCATCGGAGATACGCTTGGTTGCTGACGGGTCGGGCCTTCTTTACTCTGATCGGGTTTTCGGACTGTCTGGCGAAGCAATGCAGTGACCTTTTCAATCACCTGCTCATTCTGGGCCTTTGCCATGGCTTCGCTTTCCGCCAGTTTCTTGCCGGTTGTCTCCATGAAGGAATTCAGAGCTGTACGCAGATCTTCATGGAGCTGCGTGATCTTGAGGTCCTTTTCTTCACCGTTTTTGCGAATCTCTTCCTTGAGGTCTCTTTCGGTGCTTGTCAGCTTCAGTTCAAGGGCATGCAGCTGTTCTTCCGCCATATGGATAGCTTTCTTAGCGGAGTTTGCCTGTAATCGCATCAGGATGAGGAGGACAAAAGTCAGAGCGAGAGGGATGATATAGGGTGCGAAATGAACCACGGCAGATTTCTCCTTTCAATTTTTTTCTGAAATGTGACACAGTGCCGGACGAAAAAGAATTCACTGCTTTTGACTGGACCGTTCAAATCGAGGGTTAAGGGGAAAATTCCTTTACCCAATTTTCAAAGATAACAACCTTGTGATCCCCGTGTTTTTGCAGTGATTTCTTTATCTCTTCAATCGATTTTTCAGCATGCAGTCGTCCCGGTTTCTTGGAAAAGAAGAGATCCGCGTAACAGATGATTTTTTCTTCCACCGTTACCGGGACCATATCCCTCCTGGGAAGGGGCAGTTGCTGCTGAACAATGTCTTTAATCCCGATGCCGACGCCGATATGGCGTTCGCATACCAGGGCGTGAGGTGTCAGTCCTTCTGTTTCCAGAATCTGTCGGCCGAGAATCCCGTGGCAAATATACGGCGCAGCCCCACGACAGGAGATTCGTGGAGCATAAATCTGCGCGATACCGATGTCATGAAGAAGTGCTGCTTCCTCGACAAAATCGATATTTATAGTGGGGTCAGACAGGGAACGGGCTATGGTAACGGCTTTTGTAGCCACCATTTTACTGTGTTCGAAAACTATTTCGAAAGCTTCCAGGTTTTTGCCGAAATTCCTCTGCAAGATAGAAATTGCATTCACGAAGATTTCCTTTTTTAGGCACTTAGCGTATTATTATACCGGCAGAAGGCATGTGTCAATCGCACATTCCCTTGTTTTCTTTTCGAGAGCGGAAATAAGATCGGGTTTTTTATGGAAATTAAAGAATCAGACATACAGGTGGAGTTTTTCCGAGGATCCGGACCAGGAGGTCAGCACCGGAATGTTACTGACTCAGCCGTACGGATTCGCCACCTTCCTTCGGGGATCGTAGTTCAGGCAAGTGAGAGAAGGTCGCAGAGTCAGAACAGGGGACTTGCCATGGAGAGGCTCAGGAAGGCGCTTGCCCGTCGCGAGATGACGGTGAAGAAAAGAACAGCTACGAAGGTCCCCAGGCGAGAACGAGAAAAAAGGCTCCTTGGAAAGAAAGAGGTAGCTGCAAAAAAGAGGAGACGTGCTATTCCCGACCATGAATCGTGAAGCGGGAATTCTTTGGTGTCCCGGTACCTGTTCAGCACGATTCACAAGTGTCATTCCTGACAGTGTAATCGGGGATGGCAGATGTTTTTGCCAAGTATGCTGAATAGTTATATATTCCCTTACAATTACCGGACTCGTGTCTGCCGCTTCCGCATAACCCTGTGCTTCCTGCCGAAAGTCATTGAAAAACCCTCTTTTCTTGACCTTCCCTAGGGATATGTTCTATTCTTGCTAAACTACGGATCATATCGGACTCGTGAGTTGTTTTTCAGGGTTGGTTCTTGTGGGCCGCTTTAATAACAGTTTTTTAAGACGGAAATGAAGGGTGCAAACAAATATATGCGCGATGAGACAATGAAAAGACCTGCCTGGGACGAATATTTCATGGAGATTACCCAACTCGTTGCCCGACGCTCCACCTGCCTCCGTCGACATGTGGGAGCTGTTCTGGTCAAGGACAAGAATATCCTTACCACCGGGTATAACGGTGCTCCATCAGGTGTTGCCCACTGTCTCGAAGTCGGCTGTCTGAGAGAGAGGCTGTCTGTGCTTCCCGGAGAGCGTCATGAACTCTGCCGAGGTCTCCATGCAGAACAGAATGCCATAATCCAGGCCGCGAAACATGGGACCAACATCAATGGGGCTACTCTCTATTGTACGACCATGCCTTGCATCATCTGCTCCAAGATGCTTATAAACGCCGGGATTCGGCGCATTGTTTACCAGCAGGGATATCCAGATACACTTTCAGAACAGATGATTGAAGATGCCGGGATAGAAATGGTCAAATTTGGTGAGAATGAAGCGAGAGAGAGGGTAGGGGAATGAAGTGTCCCTTTTGTTTTCATCCGGCAAGCAGGGTCGTCGACTCACGCCCGGAAAAGGGTGGTGCGGCAATCAGGCGCCGCAGGGAGTGTGAGGTATGCGGTAAACGGTTTACCTCACATGAGCGGGTGGAAGAAATTTTGCCCATGGTTATTAAAAAGGACGGCAGGCGTGAAACATTCGACCGGCTGAAGCTGATTGCGGGTATAAAGAAGGCTTGTGAAAAGCGTCCCGTTTCGGTGGAAGATATCGAGAAGATGGTGGACCGCCTGGAAACCCGTCTTCAAGAAGGCAGTGATCGCGAAATTTCCACAACCACCATCGGGGAGTGGGTAATGGCCGAACTTCACGAGCTTGACGAGGTCGCCTATGTTCGCTTTGCTTCGGTATATCGTTCTTTCAAGGATATCAATGAATTCATGTCGGAGCTCCAGGACCTTCTCAAGGTTGCCAAAGGGTAACTCTTTTCTATTGCCGGCAGATTACATACTATGATTGATTTCCACAATAAAATGATGAAGCGGGCACTTGCCCTTGCCCGTCGGGGGCTCGGCCGGACTTCTCCAAATCCTGCCGTTGGCTGTGTTATTGTCTTGAATGGTGAGATAGTTGGGGAAGGCTGGCACCGGAAAGCAGGCACTCCCCATGCTGAAGTGCACGCTCTTTGCCAGGCCGGGGATCGGGCTCGAGGAGCCGATGTCTATGTGACGCTGGAACCCTGTTCCCATCACGGCAGGACGCCACCCTGTGCCGAGGCCCTGATCAAAGGGGGCGTAGCCCGGGTCTTTGTCGGCATGTCCGATCCGAATCCGCTTGTGTCCGGGCAGGGACTGGCCATGCTGCGAGGTGCTGCTATTGCCGTGGAGTGCGGCGTCCTGGAGGCGGAGTGCCGCCTGCTGAATGAGGCTTTTGTCAAACATATTACCAGTGGATTGCCGTTTGTAATCGTGAAGAGTGCCTTGACCCTTGATGGGAAAACCGCAACGGCAAACGGTGATTCCAAGTGGATAACATGTGAAGAATCAAGACGATATGTGCATACACTTCGATCAAGGGTTGATGCGATTATGGTTGGAGTCGGCACGGTTCTCGCCGATGATCCCCAGCTTACCTGCAGGATGGTCCGGGGGAAGGACCCTCGTCGGATTGTCGTTGACAGTCGGCTACGGACGCCTCTCACGGCCGCGCTTTTTCACCTGGACTCTCAAGCCAAGACGATCGTTGCAACTGTAGAGACTGGACCGGGAAAAGTTGAAGCAATACAGCGTCTTGGGGCAGAGACATTGCTGTGCGATGAGCTTGACGGACGGGTTGATCTGGAAGACCTGCTGCGCAGGCTCGGTGCGTCAGGAATTCAGTCGATTCTTCTGGAAGGGGGGAGGGAACTGGTTGGCTCAGCTGTGAGAAAAGGCCTCGTGGACAAATTCATGCTCTTTTATGCCCCGAAAATCCTTGCCGGTGAGGACGGGTACGGTTTTTGTTCAGGACAAGCTGTCGAGAGGATGGGGCAAGCGTTTCGTCTGAGAGACACAAGCGTACGGCACTTAGCAGAGGATTTTCTCGTTATCGGATATCCGGAGAGATAATGTTTACTGGACTTATAGAGGAAGTGGGTACGGTTTTAGGTTTGGATCGAACCGGCGCGGGTGCGCGACTGCATGTGGCAAACGCCCTCCCCCAAGATGAGATAGCACTTGGAGACTCCATTGCCATTAACGGGGTATGCTTGACCGTGGTGGAAAAATCCAGCGGGCGTCTTTCTTTTGATGTTTCTCCCGAGACACTGGAAAGAACGCTTTTCAAAGGGCTCAGGCCCGGCTCTTTTGTTAACCTCGAACGGGCTCTCCGTCTTGGCGACAGGTTGGGGGGGCATCTTGTCAGTGGCCATGTGGATTGCATTGCCGTCATTCGCGAACGCCGTGAAGTTTCCGGCAACTTTTTGTTTGCTTTTCAGCTGCCTGCCCGCTATGCGCGTTATCTCATCGAGAAGGGTTCCGTGGCCATTGACGGTATCAGTCTCACGGTGAATACCGTTTCCGATGATGGCTTTACCATAAACATCATTCCCCATACTGCAGAGCTTACCACTCTGCGCTTTCGAGGCCCGGGGGATCAGGTGAATATTGAGACGGATCTGATTGGAAAGTATGTGGAGCGTCTCCTTGGTGGCAAGGTACCTGGCGAGGAAAAGGGTGTGTCTCTGGAACTGCTTGCGAAAAGCGGCTATTTGTGAGATACAATATTGTTTTGATTTTTTTAGAAATGAGGATTTTGTGAGACCATGCCGGTAACTACGATTGAAGCAGCCATAGAGGATATCAAACAAGGCAAGATGGTGATTCTCGTTGACGATGAGGACCGAGAAAACGAGGGCGATCTGACCATGGCCGCAGAAATGGTGACTCCCGAGGCCATTAATTTCATGGCAAAATACGGTCGCGGTCTCATCTGTCTTACCCTTACCGAGGAGAAGTGCGACCAGTTGCGACTTCCACCCATGGTCGAAAATAATACATCCGCATTCACTACTGCTTTCACTGTTTCCATTGAAGCGAAGCTGGGCGTTACCACGGGGATTTCCGCAGCAGATCGATCTCACACGATACTAACCGCTGTTGAGGATGGTGCTGGACCGGAAGATCTGTCCCGCCCCGGCCATATCTTCCCCCTTCGTGCCAGGAAAGGCGGCGTACTTGTTCGAACCGGCCAGACTGAGGGTTCCGTGGATCTTGCCCGGCTTGCGGGATTGAAACCTGCAGGTGTAATCTGCGAGATCATGAATGATGACGGTACCATGGCCCGTTTGCCGCAATTGAGGAAATTTGCCAAAGAGCATGGTCTGAAAATCTGCTCCATTGCCGATCTTGTCGCCTACCGGATGAAGCATGAGTCTCTGGTGAAAAAGGCTGCCGAAGTAAAGCTTCCAACCAAGTGCGGGGAGTTTCGAGCGGTTGTCTTTGACAACGATGTCGACAATCTCGAGCATCTTGCCCTGGTAAAGGGCGAAATAACGGGCGACGATCCGATTCTTGTCAGGGTTCATTCCGAGTGCCTAACCGGCGATGTATTCGGCAGTTGTCGATGCGACTGTGGAGACCAGTTGCAGCATGCCATGGAGATGATTGAAGCCGAAGGAAAAGGCATCATTCTCTATATGCGGCAGGAAGGCAGAGGAATCGGGCTTACCAACAAGCTCCGTGCCTATGCCTTGCAGGATCAGGGAAAAGATACCGTTGAGGCAAATATTGCGCTTGGGTTCAAGGATGATCTGCGTGACTATGGAATTGGTGCCCAGATTCTTGTCAGCCTGGGTGCAAGGAAAATCAGGCTCATGACGAATAACCCGAAAAAGATGGTGGGGCTTGAAGGGTATGGTCTCGATATCGTCGAGAGGGTGCCCGTCGAGATAGAAGCAACCGTCTGTAATCTGAAATACCTGCAGACAAAGCGTGAAAAGATGGGCCATATGCTGGATAATCTTTGAACACTTTTTCTGCATGAACACATAGAATAGATGCTTAGTAAAATAAATGCGGGGAGATTTTACCATGCCTACCTATATTGAAGGAAAACTGGACGCCAGTGGGTTGTCCATTGGGATACTCGTGAGCCGATTTAACAGTTTTATCAGCGAACGGTTGTTGGAGGGCGCTCTGGACGGCCTTTTGCGCCATGGTATCGCTGACGAAAAAATCGTTGTTGCGCGGGTGCCGGGGGCGTTCGAAATTCCTCTGGCAGCCAAGAAAATGGCCGAAAGTGGCAAGTTCGATGCCGTAATCTGTCTTGGTGCGGTAATACGGGGTGCAACCCCCCATTTCGACTATGTGGCTTCGGAGGTTTCGAAGGGGGTTGCCCACGTTTCTCTCGATAGTGGTATCCCTGTCGTATTCGGAGTCCTGACCACGGACAGCATTGAACAGGCCATTGAAAGGGCAGGGACGAAGGCCGGCAACAAGGGCTTTGACTCTGCCGTGACTGCTATAGAAACTGTCAATCTTTTGAAGGGGCTTGTGTAGGGTGGGTGCGAGACGTTTAGGTCGGGAAATGGCGCTGCAGATGCTCTATGCGTCAGATTTGAATCCCTCCAATGAGCATCCTTTCATCCCGCGTGAAGAGGAAGATTCAAAAAAACAGTATGAATCTGTCGACTTTGCCGAGGAACTGGTTAAGGGTGTTACGGAAAACCGTGCAGCTATTGACGCGTTGCTAACTGCCAAGTCCAAGAACTGGTCTCTTGTTCGGATGGCCCGGGTGGATCTGAGTATTCTCCGGATCGCTATATTTGAGCTGCTTTATCGCAGTGATATACCAAAGAATGTTACAATCAACGAGGCAATTGAGGTGGCAAAGAAATTCGGCACCGAAGATTCGCCTTCGTTTGTCAACGGAATTCTCGATGAAATTGCAACTGGCTTGACAAGCAAAAACTAGGGTTGTGGTTCTGGCTGCTGACTTCCAGCAATCATTCGTGAGGTGTTATGAAAGAAATTGGAGTAGGACTGCTTGGGTTCGGTACCATTGGTGCCGGTGTTGTGAAACTGTTGGGGCAAAATGCTTCTCTTATCGAGAAAAAACTCGGCACACGGCTTCGCTTACGGAAGGTTGCGGACCGTGATATTACAACAGACCGTGGTGTCGTTGTCGAGCCTGGGGTCCTAACCCAAAATGTGGATGAGGTTATTTCCGATCCCAAGATATCTGTCATCATAGAGCTGATTGGCGGATATACTGTTGCAAAAGAATTCATTCTGAAGGCCATTGAAAACGGCAAACATATTGTAACGGCTAACAAGGCGCTGCTTGCCGTACACGGTGAGGAGATCTATGCCGCCGCTGCCCGCAAGGGAGTTGAGGTGCGCTACGAAGCTGCAGTTGGTGGCGGGATTCCTGTTCTTTCTGCTATAAAAGGCAATATGGCAGCCAACAACTTTGGCACCGTACTTGGCATTCTGAACGGTACATGCAACTATATTCTGACCAAAATGACCCAGGAAGGAGCTGATTTCAGTGATGTTCTGAAGAAAGCACAGGAACTGGGTTATGCCGAAGCCAATCCCACATTCGATATTGAAGGGGTTGATACGGCACATAAGCTGGCTATTCTCGTCACGATCTGTTTCGGGACCAGGGTCAATTTTGATGATATCTATACCGAGGGTATCAGTGCTATTTCGGCAATTGATATTAATTATGCCAAGGAATTTGGTTTTAAAATCAAGCTTCTGGCAATCGGAAAAATGGACGGAGAACGTGTCGAAGCTCGCGTTCATCCCACGATGATTCCTTTGAATTACCCACTGGCGGATGTCGATGGTGTCTTCAATGCTATCAGATTGACCGGCGACTTTGTAGACACTGTTATGTTCTATGGCCGAGGTGCGGGAATGGAGCCGACTGCAAGTGCCATTGTTGGCGATGTTATGGCCATAGCCCGTAATCTTATGGTGGGAGTCGGTAGAAGGAGTGCCCCGCTGGGATACCTTGACACGAAGCTGAAAAACCTGGAGATAAAGCCGATAGGGGAAATCGTCGGCAAGTATTACCTTCGCTTCAGTGCTTTGGATAAACCCGGCGTTCTGGCCAGAATTACAGGTGTACTCGGGAAAAACGATATCAGTATTGAATCAATGATCCAGAGTGCCAGGATAGCGGGCGAAACAGTGCCAATCGTCATTATGACCCACGAAGCTACTGAAAGTGGTATTCGAAGTGCATTGGATGAAATTGACTCTTTTGATTTTATTAACGAAAAAAGCAAGCTGATTCGAATTGAAGACGCTTTGTTATAAAGCGTTGCATGGTCGTGGTACTTCGGAACAGTTCTGAATTTATGCAGGAACACATCACGTCGGCGGCGTAGGGTGTAATTGTAATCCATGCCGGGTTTTGAAGTGGAGTAATAAGAAATGATTAAGGGTATTCGGCTGGGTTCCCTTTGCCTGGTGATGTTGGCCATACTGGTGTTTTCTGGCTGTATGCCGAAGGAGATGCCTCCTCCAGTAGTCGAAAAGCCGGTGAAGGTTGCCGTGGTGCTTGGTGCCGGTGCAGCGAAAGGCTTTGCCCATATTGGCGTTCTCAAGGTGCTGGAGGCCAATCATATACCTATCAATATGATTGTCGGGACCAGTGCGGGGAGTTTTGTTGGTAGTCTCTATGCCTATGGCTTTACTGCATTCCAGTTGCAAAAAATATCATTTGATATTCAACAGTCAGATCTGGTTGATTATACCATTCCCGATAATGGTTTCATAAAAGGTGAAAAGCTTGAGGGGTATATTAACAGGATGCTTCGCAACACCCCGCTGGAAAAGTTGAGAATACCTTTTTATGCAGTGGCAACTGATATCCAGAGCGGCAAGGAAATGGTTTTCGGGGCGGGAAATGCAGGGATTGCCGTCAGGGCAAGCTGTTCGATTCCCGGTGCTTTTACGCCTGTTGACATTGGCGGCCGGATGTACGTAGATGGCGGTGTGGTGAGTCCTGTCGCGGTTGATGCTGCCCTGCGTTTTGGCGCTGATGTGGTCATTGCCGTTGATATATCCGGGGACAGTAATGCTCCAAAGCCGCATGGAACCCTCAGCACCATTTTTCAGTCAATCGGGATTATGTATGAGAAAATTTCCGCTCACCAACTCCAAAAGGCGGATGTTGTAGTTAAACCGAACGTATCTACAATCGGCTCTTCGGATTTTTCAAAACGACACGAGGCGGTACTGGAAGGGGAACGGGCGGCAACTGCTGCTCTACCGGCAATCAGGGCCGCTATTTCTCGTGCAAGAACCGGATCAAACTGATTGTATTTTTCAAAAAATCTTATAAGAAACCGGATTTCGATTCCCTATGAAAAGCTGCAACACGATGAATAGAGTTAAGCTTCAAGCTCCGGCGAAGATAAATTATCTTCTTGATGTGATTCGCAAGAGGCCGGATAATTATCACGACCTGCGCATGGTTATGCAGCGTATTGCTTTGAGCGATGAGATTGAAATATCACTTTCTGATACTCCCGGAATTAGAGTGTACTGTGATCGAGAAGATGTGCCGGATGGTCCTGCCAATATTGCCTGGCGGGCCGCGGATGCTCTTCTGGCATTGGCTCGTATTAATACCGGTATTGATATCTTTATTGTCAAGAAAATACCCATGGCTGCTGGTCTTGGTGGCGGGAGCAGTGATGCCGCAACAGTCCTGATGGGCCTCAACGACCTTTTGAACCTCAAGCTCACGGATGAAAAGCTGATGTCGCTGGGGGTGAAACTGGGAGCGGATGTTCCTTTCTTCATTTTTAAAAAAACTGCTTTAGCGGAGGGGATTGGCGACCGTCTCTCCGTGGTGGAAGGCCTGCCAGCGGTATGGCTTGTTCTGGTTAATCCTAATATCCATGTTTCCACAGCCTGGGTATATAAAAATTTACAATTGACAAAGAAGTTCGATACCGATAAACTGCCAAGGTTTAACAATAGGATAGAAGATATCTGCTCACTTCTGTCCAATGATCTTGAGTCAGTTACTATTGGGCGTTTTCCCGTTATTCAGGAAATAAAGGATGCACTGCTGGAGAACGGCGCGAAGGCCGTGCTTATGTCCGGTAGCGGTCCTACGGTGTTCGGTGTTTTTGAGGAAGAACAGCAGGCGAGTGACTGTCAGAGGGTAATTGGCCTGAATTCGGCATGGTATTCTCTTGTTACGCGTACAATATGATGAATTTCCCTGTTGGGGCGTCGCCAAGCGGTAAGGCACCGGATTTTGATTCCGGCATTCCCAGGTTCAAATCCTGGCGCCCCAGCCACCTTTTTTAAAAAATAATTACTTGTCAATACTCTGAGGTAGTGATGGAAAACAAGATACGTGTATTTTGCGGCAATTCCAACCCGGTTCTGGCAGTCAAGATCTGTGAAAAACTTGGTATCCCTCTTGGGCAGGCAAAAGTCAAAACATTTTCTGACGGCGAAATCAGGGTTGAAATCGGTGAAAATGTTCGCGGAAGAGACGTATATATTGTACAATCTACCTGTTCTCCTACGAACAACAACCTCATGGAGTTACTGATCATGATGGATGCCCTGAAGAGGGCTTCAGCTGCTACAATAACTGCAGTAATTCCCTATTACGGTTATGCACGTCAGGATCGAAAGGTGGCAGCTCGCTCTCCGATTACTTCAAAGCTTGTCGCAGATATCCTGACCACAGCCGGGGCTGATCGGGTTGTGACGATTGATCTTCATGCGGGACAGATACAGGGCTTCTTTAATATCCCCGTTGACAACCTCTATGCTGCATCAGTTATCCTTGAATATCTGCGTAACAATTTTGTCAGCGATACGACCGTTATTGTTTCTCCTGATGCGGGAGGTACGGAGCGCGCCAGGGCCTTTGCCAAACGGCTGGGTTCCTCTCTTGCAATCATTGATAAACGCAGATCCGGGCCTAATATTTCAGAAGTAATGCATCTTATAGGAGATGTGAGTGGCAAGGTCGCCATTATTGTCGATGATATGGTTGACACTGCCGGGACCTTGACTCAGGCTGCAAAGGCCCTCCGTGAGCAAGGTGCAACGGCGATTTATGCTTGTGCGACCCATGGTGTCCTTTCAGGGCCGGCAATTGAAAGAATCGAAAACTCCGAAATTCAGGAGATGGTTATTACCGATACGATACCTCTCTGTGAAACAGCAGCACAGTCCAGAAAAATCAAGGTGCTTTCCGTTTCGGGACTCCTTGCCGAAGCAATTCTACGAATTCACAGCAATGAATCAGTGAGTTCCCTTTTTGTGTAAGAAACACTATCTTTACATGTGTGCTGTGTGGAGTGAAACCTGACACGGAGGTTATATGGAACAGAGAATACTTACAATTGAAGCAAGAGATAGTCTAGGTAAAAATGCTTGCCGGAGACTGCGAGAGAAAGCAAAGATTCCTGCTGTTGTCTATGGTAAAGGAATGGAATCTGTTGCAATCGCTGTTGACAGGAGAGAGCTGGAGTTAGCTATTGAGGGTGAAGGTGGCATAAACCATCTGATTACCTTGAAGGGCACTGGGCCTCTTGATGGTAACGTGGTTATTGTTGCAGACCTTGCTCGCCATTGCCTCAAAAACAGAATGCTGCACGTTGATCTTCACAAGATTAATCTGCAGGAGAATGTGAGGGTAAAGGTTCCTGTCAGCATAACTACTATTGCCAAGGGAATAAAAGACGGTGGTATCCAGGATCTCGTTATGCACGAAATCGAGATTGAGTGCCTTCCTGGCCAAATACCGGAGCACATAGACCTGGATGTTTCAGGGTTGGAAATCGGCGAATCGCTGCATGTTTCCGATTTACAACTACCGTCCGGATTGAAAGTGCTTGACGACCCGTCTGCTACTATTGTCAACATCCTTGGCAAGACGATAGAAGTGGAAGAAGAAGCTGTAGAAGCTGAATAGTTTGTTTCGTCGCTTGCTTTGGAACCTGACACATGGCAGTAAAGCTTATAGTAGGACTCGGAAATCCCGGCTCACGATACCAATGGACCCGCCACAACGCGGGTTTCATGGTTTTGGACAGACTTTCACATCAGGCAGGAATTCCCTTTGTCAAGAAAGGCACTTCCTGTTTCAGTGGGGAAGGTTTTTGGCATGGTCACAGGCTTATTCTCTTGAAACCTCAGACTTTTATGAACCTGTCTGGGCGCTCAGTTACCGAGGTGGCCAGATTTTATAAAATTTCCTGTGAAGAAATTATTGTTGTGCATGATGACCTGGATATTCCTTTCGGTCGCGTCCGTTTAAAGAAGGGAGGCGGTCATGGCGGTCATAATGGACTACGGTCTATATTTTCTGATTTTGGTAGTGGTGACTTTATTCGACTGAGGATTGGGATCGGGCGTCCGGTTCGTGGTGATGTTGTCGACTATGTCTTGCATCCATTTTCTGCGAATGAGATGCAGGATCTTGCTTCGGTGTTGGATGGTGCTGTTGATACCCTTGAATCGTTATTTTCCGATGGTCTTGAAAAAACCATGAGTCTTTATAATAACAGGGACTACTTGACCCTCTAAGCTGATGTCATGTTGTCGACCAACAGTTAAAAATAGTCAAATATTTGGTGGGTGAAAAATTACTTGTAGAATTAAGGCATTTCTGCTAATTCTACTTCTTTTGATCGGCGAAAGCCGTTCTCCTTGCTCCGGGACGGTCCGGGGCTCATTAAACCCGTGAGGAGGAAACACATGAGGAGATACGAGACGATTTACATCGTCCAACCCGACCTTAATGATGATGAAATTAAGGCGATGACGGAGAAGGTGCAGGAAACATTAACCTCAATGAAGGGCATTTGTGGCCGCCTCGAGGACTGGGGCGCACGAAAGCTCGCTTACCCGGTAAAGAAATTTTCCCGTGGTCGGTATTTCTATCTGACTTTTGAAGGCGATGCACCCTTGGTCGCTGAACTGGAAAGACGGCTTCGTCTTGACGATAAGGTACTTCGTTACCAGACCGTCAAGCTGGAAAAAGGAG
>JAQUHM010000052.1 GCA_028683595.1 Geobacteraceae bacterium
ATTTTTTATTGTATTTCTCTGCAGGGATCTCGGATCGGGGCTGGCCTGGACCTTGCTCCTGTTGTCCGGTATCCTGGGCACTCTGACCAATGCCTGGTTTCAGCCCGAGTATCATACGTCCATCGGTGCTTCTACTCTCGTATTCGGAGCAGTCGGTATTCTCGCCTCATTGCAGGTGGTTCGTGAAAAAAACAGACGGTGGAAAAAATGGTTTCTCCCTGTTGCGGGTGCACTCGCTCTTTTGGCTATGCTAGGTACCGAAGGTGAGAATACCGATCTCGGGGCACACCTGTTCGGCTTTCTTTTCGGAATAATCCTCGGTCTGGTGGGGGAGTATCTTGTGGAGAGATATGGTCGGCCCGGCTCGCGCGTGAATGCCTTGCTGGCGCTCTTTGCAGCTGTTGTGCCGGTTGTGGCCTGGTGGGCCGCCCTTGTTGCAGAAAGGTAGCGGGCATTATCTGGTGCTGGCAGAAAACGTCTGGTGTCCTGTCAGAATCTGGTGATTATTTCTGCTGCCGTTTCATTTCAGGCTGTTCGCAAGGTCAGCCGGCTTTCCTGGAAAGAGTAGCGCCGTATTCTCCAATATATATCGCATGTTTATAAGTGCTGTGTTTTTTTAGCACAAAAAGATAGCAGAAACCACATCCTGCGTAAGTTGTTGAAATTAGCTTGCAAATTTATAACGTACTGATATTTAAGGGATGATGCGATTGAATATGATTTAGGCAATTTGAAGTCATCTCCAGAATTAATGGAACTTTTTCTGTTTTCCAACATGTTTTTCAACAGGTTTTCAACAGGTGTTGTTGAGAACA
The DNA here is from genome assembly GCA_028683595.1 of Geobacteraceae bacterium. Lineage (GTDB taxonomy): Bacteria > Desulfobacterota > Desulfuromonadia > Geobacterales > Geobacteraceae > RPRC01. The sequence goes on from JAQUHM010000052.1 coordinate 816, forward strand.
ATGCCAGCTTCTGGATTTTCTGCACAGGACAGATTCGGGACGTTCTGCAAAACTGATGAATTATCGAGAAGCGTGTAGCCATACACTACTACCGTATTGTTGTAAGGGAATAGCCGTCTTTTAAATTGCTTGACATTGTTTGTCTAAAACTGTACAAGGAAAAAAGTATTCGGGATGATTCTTGATAAAACAAACAAGACGGATCGGGAGAAAGTACGTACATGGTAAACGGAACAGTTAAGTGGTTTAATGACAGCAAGGGTTTTGGTTTTCTTGAGCAGGAAAATGGCGAAGACGTATTTTGCCACTTTTCCGCCATTGTCGGCGATGGGTTTAAATCTCTTGCCGAAGGTGACAGGGTAACGTTTGATGTTGTCAAAGGCCCGAAAGGCCTTCAGGCTGCAAACGTTTCAAAAATCTGATTCAGCTTTCGTCAGAAAAAGCTCCGGGCAACCCCGGAGCTTTTTTTTTGCTTTAATTCCGGAAACCCGTTACTCCCGCTTCTGAATAATCTTTGTGACCTCTTTTCATGCCTCGCCTTCTGTGCTATTGTTCATCCCCCTTGAGGGCGGTTTGGCTGCCCTTTTATTAGGCAATCATCTCTCTTCGGATGTATAGACTTGCAAAACAGCTATTCTGAAAGGTGCACCCATGTCTCACGCTGATACGTATCATGACCGGATTCTCCCTTGGCTGATTGAAGAGTTTGGGCTCAAGCGATTTCAAGTGGAAAACACTGTAAACCTTCTTCGGGAGGGAGCCACAGTGCCTTTTATCGCGCGCTATCGCAAAGAGCTGACCGGCGAGATGGATGAGGTTGCGATCCGAGGTGTCGAGGAACGTTTTGCCTACTTTTCGGAACTTGAAGATCGTAAAATAACGGTTCTGAAGACAATCGAAGAGCAGGGAAAGCTGACAGCCGAGCTGGCTTGCCGTATTCAGGAGACACGCCAGAAAACAGAGCTGGAGGATCTCTATCTTCCCTTCAAGCCGAAACGCCGTACGAAAGCTACCATAGCCAAAGAGCGGGGCTTGGAGCCGCTTGCTGACTTGATTGCTGCACAGGAATTGACGGAGGCCTCCCTTGAGGAAGCCGCACTTCCCTTTGTTGATGCGGAGCATGAGGTTCCCGATGCTACAACCGCACTGGAGGGTGCCGGGCACATCCTGGCCGAGCGAATTGCTGAGAATGCCGATCTTAGGGCATTTGTTCGTCGTCTTACCTGGGGGAAGGGGCAGATTTCGTCACGGGTTGCTTTGGACAAAAAGGAAGACGTCAGCAAGTTCGAGATGTATTACGATTACCATGAAGTTCTGAAGGATGTGCCATCCCATCGTATGCTTGCAATGCGTAGAGGAGAAAAGGAGGAGGTCCTTTTTCTCTCCATTCTGGCACCGACAGAGGAAATACTTGCCGGGCTGAGAGAGAGGTTCATCACTGGCACAGGCGTCTCGCAGCAGTTTCTTTCACGAGTCATGGAAGATGCCTATAAGAGGTTGCTGGCACCTTCCATCGAGGTTGAACTGCGACTGGAGGCAAAGCAGCGTGCCGATGAGGCAGCAATCGGGGTTTTTGCCGATAACCTGCGGAACCTGCTTCTGGCTCCTCCGGTCGGGGGGAAAAGAGTTCTGGGCATTGACCCGGGACTGCGAACCGGATGCAAAGCTGCAGCAGTTGACGCTACCGGCCGTTTTGTCGACCACCTCACCATCTATCCTCATTCCGGCAAGGGTAAGGCCGAGGGGGCCAAACACGGGCTGATCAAGCTCGTCAGGAGTAATGACATCGAGATGATTGCCGTGGGCAACGGAACTGCCGGGAGGGAAACAGAACAGTTTGTACGGGAGATCCTTGCAGAGGCGGGTTTGCAATTGCCTGTGGTTCTGGTGAGTGAGGCCGGTGCCAGTGTCTATTCGGCATCAGACATCGCCCGCGAGGAGTTCCCCGATCTCGACCTTACGGTTCGCGGTGCCATTTCCATTGGTCGGCGGCTTCAGGACCCCCTGGCTGAACTTGTCAAGATCGATCCCAAGAGCATTGGAGTGGGTCAGTACCAGCACGATGTAAGCCAGACCCAGCTGAAGAAGGCTCTTGATGCAGTTGTTGAGTCGTGCGTAAACTATGTGGGGGTTGATCTGAACACCGCTTCCTGGGCGCTCCTGTCATATGTTTCCGGACTCGGCGTTTCCCTCGCCAAGTCAATCGTACGTCATCGTGACGAACAGGGGAGGTTTTCGTCACGCCAGTCACTCCTGAAGGTTCCCCGTTTTGGGGCAAAGGCCTTTGAACAGTCTGCCGGTTTTCTCCGTGTCCGCGATGGACTGAATCCGCTGGATAATACGGCTGTGCATCCGGAGCGTTACCCCCTCGTAGAGTCTATGGCCTCTGATCTGGGTGTTCCCCTTGCAGAGCTTGCTGCCGACACTGAACTGGTCTCACGCATTGATCTGACTCGCTACGTAACCGGGCTTGTCGGACTTCCTACCCTGCGGGATATTATGGAGGAACTGAAAAAGCCGGGAAGGGATCCGCGCAGGGAATTTCAGACAACGGCTTTTCGTGATGATATCCGGGAGATTTCTGACCTGAAAGAAGGTCTGGTGCTTCAGGGTGTGGTAACCAATGTGACAGCGTTCGGTGCTTTCGTGGATGTAGGGGTGCATCAGGACGGCCTGGTTCATGTCAGCCATCTTGCGGATCGGTTTATAAAAAATCCGAACGAGGCTGTCAGCGTGGGGCAGGTGGTGAAAGTGAAGGTGCTGGCTGTCGATTTGGAGCGAAAGAGAATTTCGCTCTCTATCCGTGAAGCAGAAGGTTCGGGGGGAACTCAACGTCCGAAGCGGGAGAAGAGTGCAAATACTTCAAAGAAGGTCACTTCCGGGGACATTGATCTCAAAGGTCTGGAGAGTGCAGGTTTCAGGGTAAAAAAGAAGTAGCTTTTCTGGTCCCTGTTTTTATCCCATGCTTCCCATGCTGGCCAGGGCGTAAATATTTTCCGGAGCATAGTCCGGCTTTTCGCCTCGGTACATGAGCGTGGTCGACGATTGTATGCTGAATCCTGCTCCGTACAAAACGTTCGAAGCGTTGCTGTTGCCTGCCGGAACGTCTAGAAATATTTGCGGACCCCCTTCCGTTTGAATGATGCTCTGCTCCAAAAGCTCTATTGCGACTTCCGGGTTGCGGCTGCCCCACGGACCGATTTGAAAGGCATTTTCCCATCTCTGGCGAACCAGGAAGCCACCCGGTAAAAGTGAGGTGCTGCCTCGGTTGATGGTTGCACGGAGAAGGTTTTCCCTCCGGTCTCCCCATCCAGTCTCATCAAGAGCAAGGATCTCGGAAACCACATCGGCACTGTCGTTGCCGGTTGCGATTCGTCCGCGAATTTGCCAACGGTTTACTGTGTCGATGGCAATAAAACCCTGCCGCTCGTAGATGGGACGTCCGGACTCCGAAGCGGTAAGCCAGACGGTCCGCGTCCCCGCTTCATCAAGCACCTCCAGAGCTCTCTGGAAAAGTGTGGAACCCAGTCCCTGTCCCCGCCACTCCTTACGAACCAGTAAGTTGCCAACCCAGCCACTCTTTCCGTATTTTATTGAGGTGAGAAATGCTACAGGAATTCCCTTGTTCCTGCACACAAGACAGCCGGAGGGAAAGGATGTCCGCAGAAACTCAAGTTCCCAGGCACTGCTGATCCATCCTTCCTCTCTCGCCAGAGAGAGGAACTCATTGATATCATCGTTGCAGAACAAAACGGTCACCTTCCTTGCCTGCCGTACTCACTTGATAAAAAACACTTCTGCAAATAAAGACTGACAGTATTAGGCCGCGTCTGTATTGCATCCCGATTTTCCGAATTTCACATCTTGACCAATGAGCCCGACGGCATCGGCACGGCACTGGCGACAATGTTTAAATTGTCCGATGATCTGCTCATTCGCGGTACGGATTTGCTCCAGTCTTTCGTGACTGGGAGGCGCAAAATCGGCGAAATCTGCCTGGGGAATAAGGGGCATGATATTCATGACTGTAGCTCCCAGTTCCTTGATTCGTTCGGCTATGAGTGGAATCTGCTCATCATTGACCCCCGGAATGAGGACCGTATTTACCTTGACGGTCATACCGAACCGGGCTGCCTGCTCAATTCCGCGGATCTGGTTGGCGATGAGAATCTCAGCTCCCTCACGACCGGTGTATTTTTTCCCTTGATAGAGAACATGGGAATATATTTTTCCCGCGACTTCAGGGTCAAGGGCATTCAGGGTGACGGTAACGCTGCAGAGATTCAGGGCTTCAAGTCGTTCGATCTTTTCCGGCAGGAGCAACCCGTTGGTGCTCATACACTTGATTAGCTGTGGGAACTCTTTGTCGAGGAGTTCAAAGGTTCTGAAGGTTTCCTCGTTTGCCAGGGGATCTCCAGGCCCTGCTATGCCGATAACCTTGATTATTGGACCGAGAATCTCGCTGGCCATGACTTCTCGGACTTTGACAAGGGCTTCCTCCGGGGTCAAAATCTTGCTGGTAACACCGGGGCGTGATTCATTGGCACAGTCGTGTTTCCTTGAGCAGTATCCGCATTTGATATTACAGCGAGGCGCCACCGCCAGATGCATTCTTCCGTTGTTTTTGTGGTTGCCGCCAAAACAGGGATGTCCCTGTATGTTTTTCTTTTTATCGCAGCTTGTTGCCATGGGAGTCTCCTTCCTGAAATGTCTGGGGTCTAAAACAGAAAAAGCCCGGCGAAAAGGTCTTTGCCGGGCATCGTTGCCAGAGTTTTAATGCTTCCTTGCATTGTTACGTTATCTAAGGCAGAAAGCGTGCCAGATTTCAAGTTTAGGTTAGTTGCTGATTTTGCTGACATTTACCAGTGGTTAGATGTTTGTCATCTTTACGTCGGCGCTTAAAATGTGCGTGGTGGTGCTGAAATAGTAGGCAAAAACTGCGCCCCGAGTGGGGGCTTTGCTGGTTTTAGGACGGTTTCGCGTGGTACTTCAGATAGTTATCTTTGGCCGCGGCCGCGGTGTGTTTATTGCAAGACTCTCATCATGGCTATTACGGGAACACCTGACGATATTCGCAGCAGGGCAAGGGCCGCTTTCCTTGGCGTTGCAGTGGGGGACGCCCTGGGTGCGGGCCTTGAATTCATGACTCCTGGTGAGATACGTTCCAAGCATGGTACGGTGCGGGAAATTATCGGCGGAGGCTGGCTTCGCTTGAAACCGGGGCAGATTACCGACGACACGGAGATGTCTCTCTGTATTGCACGTGCCATTGTCGCGGACGGGGGGTGGTCACTGCAAGGAATTGCAGAATCTTTTGCCGCGTGGCTTCGCACCAAACCCATCGATGTGGGGGATACCTGCCGTCGGGGAATCAGGAACTATATGCTCAAAGGGGTCCTTGAATCTCCTTTCAACCAGTATGCCGCCGGCAACGGGGCCTGTATGCGAATGCTCCCGGTTGCACTGTGTACTCTCTCCAGTGAAGATCTTCTTCAAGAGTATGCCATTCAGCAGGCCCACATAACGCACAATCATCCTTTGTCCGATGCGGCCTGTATAGCTCTTGGCGGTCTTGTGCATCTTTCCTTGCTTGGTTATTCGAAGTCCCGCCTGCGCCGGGAGCTTGAAGTCCTCCTTTCCCGCTACGAAAATTTCCGCTTTGAACCGTATCATGGCCTTGCCACTGCCTATGTCGTTGATACCATGCAAACCGTTTTTCATCATTTCTTTAAAACCAGAGATTTCGAGTCGTGCCTGGTGGAAACAGTGAACCAGGGGGGGGATGCAGATACGACCGGTGCCATTGCTGGTATGCTTGCGGGGGCCTACTACGGTTTGGAAGGTATTCCGAAGCGCTGGTTGAAAAAGATAGACAAAAATCTCGTGGGCGAAATCAACACACTTGCTGACCGAATGATAGAATTGTCGCCTTTCATCTCTTCAGGTCAGGTGGTACCGATGCGAGGGGCGGAGAAAATCTGAGAATAGTTCTGGTATCGATCGAAAAAAACCTCATGCACAGTATCCTGCTCCAGCGTTCCCTCTCCCTGTAGTCTGCCTGCCTTTCTGATATTTCCTTCCTTGGTGGAAAGCATTATGTACTTTTAATGTTCCTTCTGTTATTATCTGCCTGTTCCTCCGGCTTTATGCTATCAAAGGGGTGTGGGAAGGTCGCTCATACGGGCAGGAAGGAATTGTCATGAAAATTCTTATCAATCTGGGCAGCTCCCTTTTAGGAGAGGCACTGAAGGAAGCCCTGGAGCGTGAGCAGGAAGAATACCAGCTGTTAACCGTTGCGGATTTTTCGCAGATTGAAGTCTTCTTCCCGGATTTTATTATTGCAGACTGCCACTCCCTTCGCAGAGGCATGCCTTTGACCGGCTCTGAAGTAAAAGTTATACTACTCGACTATGGTCTTGGCGAAGATGAAATCACCTCTCTGCTCCTGACCCACAAGATTGACGGGGTTCTATCGACACATTCCGACCTCTCCCATTTCAAAAAAGCGGTCCAGGCAATCAATGATGGTCAAGTCTGGCTCGATAACCGCAAAGTCAAGGCTTTGATGCAGCATGCGGAATCGTTGAGGGCAACGGATGCTGATGTCAGCTTAAGCAAAAAGGAAAGAGAGATTGTTATCCTCATCTCCCAAGGGCTCATGAACAGAGAGATTGCAGACAAGCTCTGTAGCAGTGAACAGACGGTTAAAACCCACATCAGTCGTATCTTCAGAAAGGCGAATGTTTCCCGGCGTTCTCAGCTTGTGCCTCTGGCGCTGAAACTCATGGTACCTGAATCCCCGTAGCACTTCCCGTAATCGAAAGTTCCCTCCGATACATCAATTTTACAGACCTCTTTGTTATCTAACTTCCCCGTGAAGACTATTGAATCATACCTGGCACGTAGAAACTTGTCATGCCCTCTGTGGTGGGTAACTGTAGTGCCACCCTTATGGGTTACCCCGTTTTGCCCGAGAATCTACACCCAGAGGGGGTAATTCTTGTTGCTCCAAAATAAATGGCCTTTTGACCGATTGTAATGGATGCCTTTCTGGGTTTTACTAGTGTACCTGAAGCCGGTCTTCAAAACACACCTTTTCGCAGAAGCTGTCCGGAAGCATTTGAACGGAAAGGGAAATCAATGGAGGTTACGTATGAAATTTTTAGGCAGTCTGGGAACTTTTATCATTCTGATGTCAACCCTGCTTATACTGACAAAGGCATGGTCATCAGAAATTGTATCCAAACAATTTTTGACGGAGAAGCAGATTGGAGTGGAAGCGATTGTCACCAAGGTTGAGCAGGAGACTCTGACGCTCAGGCCGACAAACACCGATGGCGCGGAACTCATCATTCCCCGCAAGGATGACGGTACGCTCCATATTGGAGACAAAGTAGTTATGGAGAATGAAAATCTCAGGAAAGTTGGGGATGGTTCCTCGGATTCATTGTCGCACGAAGAGAAAGAAGGCAACGAAGCAGGGACTCGTACGAATACACCCTGAGCCATTGCATAATTCTACCTCTGGCCCTCCCCATTAAAGGGGAGGGCATTTTTTTATGTCGTTTGAATCCGTACAAAAGAGTTGAAGAGGGCAGGGCGTCAGGTCGATTATGCTGCAGTAATAAACAATTCCAAGGCAATTGTGTCGTTCACCAAGTGCATGCCGAGTTTTTCAAACAACTTTCCTGACCCATAGGTGATGTTCCATTCTGTGCGATCGATATCGAAGCATGCCTGGGCTCTGATGCCTCCATTTTCGTCAGGGACAATGTTTGCGGGAATGGAAATCTCTTTCGTCACATCTTTCAGGGTGAGTTTCCCTTTGATGAAATAGTTCGGCGAACCAGGGGTTGCTCCGACCAGAACCCCACACTCAAGAAGGACGAAGTTTGCCGTGGGGAAATGTTCCACATCGAAAAAATCTTCTGATTTCAGATGACGGATCAAGAGGCTGTTCTCTTCCTGGTCCTGAAGATCGCAATTGTTAATGGAGTGCATGTCGAGAGTGATCGAACCAGTGGTTACTTCGCCATCCTTGACAATAATTTCTCCACCTGAGATTGCGATAGTACCAAAATGTTTCTTGAAAATGTTTCTTCCGCTCCATTCCAGTCTGCTTTGCAGGCAGTCGATGGGGTGACTTCCATCGGAGAGTGCGGGCTCTTCTTCGATTTCGGGGCCCACAACGTTGACTGGATAACCACTGCCTTCCCATTCTTCGATTCCGCCGGAAAGTACAAAAACTTGCTTGAAATCTATTGTTGAAATCTTATTAGCAGCACTTTCGGCACCTTGAGAGCGATTACTGGAATCGTACAGGACAATGCAGGAATTCACGTCACTGGTTATTTGTCGTACCTGTTCGAGGAAGGTCATTTCGTACACGCAGGCGTTGCGCGCACCTGCAATGTGTCGTGACTGATAAAATTCCGGTGGCAGCGTGTCAATGATGATGAAATCACGTTCTTCGGTAATCCACTGATACAGTTCTTTGCAGGATATTGTATTGATCATTGTTTTTTCCTTGGAGTCAGTATTCTGATATTTGGGGTAAACGGTATTTAATTCTACTCTCTTGCATTAGTATACATGATTCCTGTGACCAGGCAACGGGAACAGGACAACGGGACGTAATAAGTTGAGCATTGGAGGCCTGTTATGATGCATCTTGCTCTTGCAGCCGGTTTTACCGGCGACATTTTTTACGGGGCATTCCCACTTGGGCATGGGGGCGACATACTATCATGTGGGTTGGCATTTATGGAGTATAAACTTTTTTCAATAGCCAAGCCACATTTTCGCCAAGAACCTGCATTGTTTCTATTCCTTCCAGGTCCTGTTCCACTTCACCAATTTCGCGTCCAATGCCTACGTTCCAGTAGAATGACCCTGGAACTATCTTTTGACTAATAAGAAAGAAGTGGTTTATGGTGTCAGAAGAATGTATTGCTCCTCCTCTTCGTGCGGCTATCACTGCCGCGTTAACCTTGCGCCGGAACACCTCGCCGTTGGCTTTGGCCAAATACCCTGACCTGTCGATGAGGGCCTTCCTTTCTGAAGAGATATCGGCGAAATACGTCGGGTACCAAAATAATTCCGTCAGCCTCCCGCATTTGTTGATCCATTCGTCCACCGGGTCATCCTTGAGAACACAGGTCCCGTCCTTCGTTTTTTTACACCAAAGGCAAGCGGTACATCCACTGATGCGCTCCCCCGCCATCTGAATCAATTCGATTTCGATTCCTTCTTTTTCCGGTTTTTCAAAAACGCGGCCTATGAGGATCGCTGTATTGCCGTTCCAGCGTGCACTGCCGCTGAATGCCACAACTTTCATAAGTCCATCTGAATTCCCTTGCAGGAACGATTTCCTGGTATGTGTACATGTATTCTACTGTACAGTACGGGGAAGGCGAGCAAAAAACGATTGTACCCGAGTTGTGGTCCTCATGTTGGGGCGCCATGTGCGGAGTGCCCTTCCAGCGCCAGATCTGTTGCCAGTTGTTACTTTTTTGTCGTACGAACTGATTATAAATGAAAAGCACTTTGTGTTCACAGGGAAAAGTGTTATTCGAATTCATGGGAAAAGAAGGCCGGAGTATCCGTGTCTGAACATTGAGAATGTCAACCTGCCCAGGATACGGGAACTCTAAAAATTTTTCATGGGATAAGGAAGGAGAAAATATGAGATCTTTTCAACTAGCTGTTTTCCTGCTTGCTGTTGTTGCTTCCCCGGCGCTGTCTGGAGAGACTGCTGGGAATAGTGCAGAGTTACCGTGTCACGTTGAAAAGAGTGCGGTCTGGAAACCTGGGCCTGACTTTCTGGAGATACTTCACGCTCGGTGTGATGCCTTGGCGTTTCCCCAGCTTGGAAAGTGTTTCGCATCATTGATGAAAGAATCCGGTGCATCGCCAGAGGCGTTGGCCTTTACCGGATGTTTGGGAAACGAGGCCTGGCTGCGCGCATTTCGCAAAAAGGGGCGGGTGGATGTCGCCTACCTGACCTATCCCTTCCGGGCCAACGAGAACCAGGGGGTTCTGCTGGTGAATGGAGCCCCTTCTCCCATTGATATAGACAATCTTGACCTTTTGACTCAGGATGAGCTGAAACAGGACATTGTATACGGAGAACTTGCAAAGAGATATCCGGATATCTGTCTTTGGCCGGGAGACCGATATGGAACGGAAACCCCGGTAGTGGAGTCTCTTGCGAAAAGACGACTCCGGTTTTACGTGGTCTACCTGCTCAGAAACGGGTGCCATGCTTGCGAAAAGGTAGGCTCGGCCCTCTTTGCGTTTGACTTCGATGCCGAGGGGAAGTATCGAGGAGACAGGCTGATGATGGTGACGGACACCACCCAGGAGAAATATTCCGACCCTTCTGTACCTGTCAAGGTGAAGGCTGGTGAAGAGTTTCTTCTGAAACTGGCTTCAAGCCCGACAAACGGATACCAGTGGAGCTTGTCGGAGACCCCGGATAACACGGTGGTGAAGTTTGCCGGAAATCGGTATTATTCTCCAACTCAAGGGCGCCTGGGTTCGGGAGGGGTGGATACCTGGACTTTCAGGGCGGTTGGAAAGGGACGCGCACTGATTTTTCTAAAGTATGCTCGATCCTGGGAAAAGGATGTCGAGCCGATCAGGCAGGCTGTGTTTGTGGTTGAGGTGAGGTGACTTCAGGCTCGGAGAGGGGCGGATTAATCTTTTAACCTTGTTTTCGTAAAATACGCTTATGCTGTATCGCGGAACCGTTTCAGGCAGAATAGCGCTAGATTGATAATGGCAGGGAATAATTGCCTGAGAGTTCGAGTATTCAACCAATATTCCCCTCACGGCTTTTTTTGTTGCAAAATGCGGACTTCTGTAGCTCAAGGTATTTCAGCAGTGTCCGTCGACAAACAAAATTTTGCCCCCTTATCCTTGGAAGATTCAAACAGGAACAAGCTGACCTTGAGGAATTAAGTCTGGGTGTTTGGCAATTCTCCGAAGCGGGCATGTTTTGCCAATATCTGTTACCAATTTGTGACAAAAAGTGGCATTAACTCCTGCTGTCACATTGTTGGAGGGTTTTCATCTCCCTGTAGTCCTGTGTCAAACGGTGATCCACAGAAGTTTGAGTCAACATGAGTAATTGGTTCAAAATATGCAATATATGAGTGTAAAATAAGAAGTTAAAAAGTGTTTGGAAGAAATTTAATGAAACTATATTTCGTTATAAAAATTTATGTTGCTCGGAAGGATGCTTTGTTTTAGGCTGCACCACGGAAACTAATACCTTACAAAGGTGATACACGATAATACTAAACCATCCGTGAGGATGGGACGGAAAGCCTACAGGGTCTCATGCAGACAGCCGGGTCGCCGAAATATTACTAGATATTCGGGACCCGGCTTTTTTTATGATTTTTGAGGGTTTCATGATTCCTGCGTTCATTGCAATGTTTTTAAACAACGAATAATTACTTAAAGTTCTGGTAAAAAATACCGAATAGTCTCTAAAACGAAACAGATTCACAAATTAGATAGTCGATAATACTAAACCATCCGTGAGGATGGGACGGAAAGCCTACAGGGTCTCATGCAGACAGCCGGGTCGCCGAAATATCGCCAGATGTTCGGGACCCGGCTTTTTTTGTGGTGAGTCTCCGCATGAAAGACAGTAGAAACAGGGAGGGAACAAAATAATAAGCTAATGCACAGTAACGTTGGAAATCAACAGGGTTCATAAGGGGTTGGAGGTTTCGGAAGCAAAAAACGTACGTATCACCATCCGCCTGAACAGGGTAAACCATTCGAAAGAATGGGGCGCAAAGCCACTGGTCTAACTCCCGGAAATTCCGGGACATGGTAGCAGGGTTGCCGGGCGATAGCAGTACCTCCTTGTGGGGTGCGCTTCGTTGAGGCACAGATGTCAAGGAGGTATTTTTATATGGAAGCAAAAGGTATACGTGCGTCTTTGTGCGCAACAAGTATCAAAGCAGTATTATGCAATAATTTAAAGAGCTTGAGTGTGTTTATCATAACAGCAACATTGCTTTTATCCTCGGCAATGTCTGCATATTCGGCTCAGGCCACCCTGTCATGGGATGCTGTAAACGATCCCGGGGTTGCCGGCTACAAGTTGTATTATGGTAGTGCCCCAGGTTCCTATACAAACTCCGTAGATACCGGTAAAACGACAAGTGTTACCGTTAACGATCTGGCCGACGGAAATACCTATTATTTTGTCTCCACAGCCTATGATTCGGCGGGGACCCAAAGCGGGTATTCTAACGAGGTAAACAAGTCGGTGCCGTCAAGTACTCAGTATTCTCTCTTGATCGGTCAGAATGGAACCGGCACGGGAACAGTGACAGGTTCCGGTATCGATTGTGGAAGCGTTTGCACCAATGCATATGCGCCAGGAACTGTCGTGACCCTGGCGGCAACCCCGGCAAGCGGTTCAGCCTTTGCGGGATGGTCGGGAGGTGGATGCAGCGGGACCGGAACCTGTACGGTCACCATGAATGCCTCGACAAGCATAACCGCAACCTTCAATTCCTCTGCCGTAACCTACGATATAACTGCTACGGCGTCTGGCAACGGCACGATAACGGCACTGAATAATACCAATGTCAGCCAGGGAACCAGCGGCTTATCTACGGTCAGCATCGTCAATGTAACCCAAAATGCCAATCAGCAATTTTCGATTACACCCGAAACCGGTAACTACACGGCCAGCGTCTCGGTTGACGGATCCGTAGTTGCCACCAATTTGGGCAGTTACACGTACACTTTCAGCAATGTCACCGCAAACCATACGATCTTGGCAACCTTTACTCCGAGTGCAGGCGAAAGCGGCAGCTCGGTCTTATTCGCAGCTAATGCAGGCGGTTCCCAATACACAAGCTCGTCAGAAGGGGTCACGTACCTGGCCGACACTAATTATAGTGGTGGGAATACCTCTAATACGACCGCGACAATCAGCGGCACGACTGATGGCACTTTGTACCAAGGTGAACGATTTGGCAATTTTTCATATAATGTTCCTGTGACAAATGGAAACTACTCAGTGACACTGAAATTTGCAGAGATTTACTGGTCGGCACCCGGCCAGCGAGTTTTCAGCGTGAATGTCAATGGCAAGACAGTTTTAAGCAACCTCGACCTGTATGCTACAGTTGGAAAATACACAGCATACGATGTTGTCATACCGGTCAGTGTAACAAACGGTGCGATCAATATCGACTTTATCAGCAAAGTTGATAATGCAAAGATAAGTGCTGTCGAGGTAGCACCATCTGCCAACAATTCTTACAATATCACCGCAGCGGCTGGAACAGGCGGTAGTATTACCCCCATCGGTGCAACAACCGTGAATTCAGGAAGCAGTCAGTCGTTTACGATTACACCCGATTCCGGCTACCAAATAGCGGATGTGCAGGTGGACGGCGCTTCAGTCGGCGCAGTAAGCACCTATGTATTCAGTAGCGTAACTTCCAACCACACCATAAGCGTCACATTTACGGCCACCACAAGCAGTTACACCGTAACGGCATCAGCGGCATCGGGAGGAAGTATTTCTCCTGCAGGGACAGTCTCAGTCAGCGAAGGGGCGAGCAAATCTTTCACCATTACACCCAATGCCGGTGGTTACTACACGGCCAGTGTTTCGGTTGACGGATCCGTGGTCGCCACCAATCTGGGCAGTTACACCTACACTTTCAGCAGCGTTGCCGCCAACCACACTATAGGCGCTACTTTCGCCGTTAACACTTACTCAATCATTCCGTCGGCAGGAAGCGGGGGTTCAATCTCCCCGACGACAGCACTAATAAATTATGGAGAATCCCAGAGCTTCAGCATCACTCCTAACAGCGGCTATGCGGTAGCCGATGTGAAAGTGGACGGTACATCAGTCGGCGCCGTGACCTCTTACACCTTCAGTAACGTTACTGCCAACCATACCATAAGTGCATCATTTACGACTACCAGCAGTACTTACACCATAGTGGCAACCGCGGCGTCAGGAGGAAGCATATCGCCGGCAGGGACAGTTGCGATAAGCGGCGGTGCAAGCAAAACATTCACCATGGTTCCGAGAAACCGCTACCAAGTTTCCGATGTACAGGTAGATGGCGTATCAAAGGGCGCGATAAGTTCTTACACCTTTTCCAATGTCGCTGGCAACCATACCATCAAGGCCTTTTTTTCAAAAAAATAAATGAGAATGAACTCTCTAACATTCAAGAAATATCCCTAACTTTTCTTCGGTCTGGGTCAAGAATCAAGGCCATAGGGTTGCCGGGCAACCCTATGGCAAAAGAGGAGAAAGATGATGATAAACAAAAAGCTGTCACGATTTTTCAGAATTTTGTTGATAGCCGCTTTCATAGCACCGTGCATATCGACAGCGGCCTTCGCTGCCAAAGTTAAATAAGTAAGCAAATTGCGGAAAAGGAGATTTTATGAAAAGGAACAATATTATACGCATGGCTTTGATTTTTATGTTTTCCATTAGCGCCATTTCTTGCCTGGCATCGGCAAGTTGGGCTACAACGTATTATGTATCAACTTCTGGAAGTGATTCTAATAATGGCACAGCCACCACCACTCCGTTTAAGACCGTCCAGAAAAGTTTAGATACGGTACGTCCAGGAGATACTGTTAACATTATGGCAGGGACTTATAGCGAATCACTAGTCTTGAAAACTAGTGGTACTAGTTCTTCACGAATAACTATCCAACATTACAACAGTGATACAGTAACACTTAATGCGCCAAGCAATACCAGAAACGTAAGGTTAAGTTTTAGTAATGGAGGGTATTATACTTTTAGCCATCTGAATTTTAAGGCTTCCAGATATGTCTATAATGGTAATAAAGATTATTCTGTTGACCTTAGTGTAGGTGGTCCGTCTTGGTGGGGTGCTGCTCCTTCACTGGCCACTGCTCCAACTTTAGATGATC